>DATHJG010000521.1:0-7696 GCA_035489875.1 Solirubrobacteraceae bacterium
TACGTCTGCGACCAGATGGCGATGTCGCGCCTCCCCCGCTCGACCTACGCCCTGCTCGTCTCGCTCCTGCCGGCGACGGCGACCGTGATCGGCATCGTCGTGCTCAGCCAGCTCCCGTCGGCGGTCGAGCTGCTGTTCCGAAAGTCGTGGCGGCATGGTGCCTTCGATCGCCACTGTACCCATCGGTGGCGGCAGGGCAAGGTATGCGCTCGATGCCGACGCTCGCTCCGGACACGCCCGCCCTCGCCGAGCGGGAGCCCGCCGTCCGGCCGGGGCTCGCGGAGCGGCTTCCGCCACATGCCTGGTTCGTCGGCAGCGCGGTGTTCCACTACCTGGGCCCGGCGTTCGCCGTGCTCCTGTTCGTGCGCGTCGGCCCGCTCGGCACCGGCTGGCTGCGGATCGCGGCAGCGGCGCTCGTGCTCGCGGCGTGGCGGCGGCCGTGGGGACTGCTCGGCGACCGCACGCTGCTCGCGCTCGGCGCGGTCCTCGCGGTCATGAACTGCTGCTTCTACCTGTCGATCGACCGGCTGCCGCTGGGCACGGTCGCGGCGATCGAGTTCCTCCCCGTGATCGTGCTCGCCGCGGCCGGCGCCCGGAGCGGGCGCAACGGGGCCGCGCTCGTGCTGGCGGTCGCCGGCGTGTACCTGCTGACCGGGCTGCGGCTGGCGGGCGAGCCGCTCGGCTTCGCCTTCGCGTTCGCCAACGCGGGCCTGTTCGCGCTCTACATCGTGCTCAGCCACCGGGTCGCGCAGGCGAGCGGGATCGACGGCCTCGCGGCGTCGATGATCGCCGCGCTCGTCGTCGTGACGCCGCTGGCGGGTTGGGACGCGCTGCCGGCGCTCGACGACCCGATCGCGATCGCGGCGGGCGTCGGGGTCGGCGTCGCGTCGTCGGTCATCCCGTACGTCTGCGACCAGATGGCGATGTCGCGCCTCCCCCGCTCGACCTACGCGCTGCTGGTCTCGCTCCTGCCGGCGACGGCGACCGTGATCGGCATCGTCGTGCTCAGCCAGCTCCCGTCGGCGGTCGAAGTCCTCGGCGTGACGCTGGTCGTCGCCGGCGTGGCGATCCACCGCGAGGCGCGAACCTGACCCGCTCATGCGGCGAGCGCGGCCGGGTCCGACCCGCTTTACGTTCGCGATGCGAGCGCAGCCGCGAGCTGGGCGTCGCGGTCGGGCGCCGAGCCATCGAGCAGCGCGGCGCGGGCGGCCTGGAGCGCGCGGCCGACGGCGGGGCCGCTGAGGCCGGCGGCGAGCAGGTCGTCGCCGGTGATCGCGAGGCGCTCGTGGCGGCCGCGCTCGAGCCAGTCGCGCGCCGGCGCCGAGCCGGCGGCCGCGGCCAGCACGGCGGCCTCGAGCGGCCGGCGGCGCAGGACGACGTCGGCCGCGGACGGCGGCCGGCCGGCGAGCTCCGCGACGAGCGCGTCGACGAGCGCGCACGCGACGATCGCCGCCGCGTCGGCCGCCGGGAACGCCAGCTCGCGCAGGCGCGCGGCGAGCTCCGCGGCGTCGGCGCCGCGGACGGTCGCGCCGAGCGCGACGAGATCGGGGCGGGGCCGCGTCGCCTCCGCCGTGCCGTCCGGGGCCGGCTCGTCCCCCGGCGCCCGGGTCTCGCCGGACAGCGCCACCGCTCGCGCCGTCAGCCCCTCGTCGAGCCGAAACGCGGGCAGCAGCGCCGCGCCGAGGCCGTGCCGCTCCAGCTCGCGCAGCGCCGCCGGCTGCGGCTCGCGCGCGAGCAGGCGCAGCTCCGCACCCAGCCGCTCGCCGGTCACCGTCGAGAGCGCGCCGTCCGCGATCGCGTCGGCGGCCAGCTCGGCCGTCCGCGGCGCGGGCGCGAAGCCCAGCCGCGCCGCGTACCGCGCGAGCCGCAGCAGGCGCGTCGGGTCGTCGCGGAACGAGCCGTCGTGCAGGACGCGGAGCACGCCGGCCGCGAGGTCCTCGCGGGCGCCCGGCCAACCGGCCGGCGTGCCGTCGTCCAAGCGGAGCGCGAGCGTGTTGACGGTGAAGTCGCGCCGGGCGAGATCGTCCTGGAGCGGCGCGCCGAGCTCGACGTCGGGCAGCGCGCCCGGCCGGGCGTAGGTCTCCCGCCGCGCGCCCGCCAGGTCGAACGCGACGCCGGCGCCGCGCACCGTCGCCGTCCCGAAGCGCTCGTGCACCACCACGTCGCCTCCGACGCGCTCCGCCGCGCGCCGCGCGACCGGGACCGCGTCCCCCTCGACCACCAGGTCGAGCTCCCGCGGCTCGTGGTCGAGCAGCAGGTCGCGGACGGCGCCGCCGACCACCCACACGCCGTGCTCGCCGTCGAGCGCCGCCAGCACGGTCGGGAAGCGCGCGGACAGGCGGTCGAGGAGCGTCGAGGTCACGCCGGTAACCTAGAGCCGCATGCCCCCGCACGAGCGCAAGCGGCGCTGGCGGCGGCTCGTGCTCGGGATCGGGTTGGCTCTCCTCGTGAGCGCCGCCGCGGCGTTCGTCGTCACCCGCCAGCAAGGCGACGTCTCCAATCCGGACGTCGAGTTCCGCGCCGAGCCGCCCCAGACGCCCGAGCCCGAGGTCGAGCCCGACGCGCCCGGCAAGAAGAAGACCGATCCCGTCGATCGCTTCATCTGGGCCCACTACGGCTACACGCGCGACCGGCGCCGCTACCTGCCGCTGAAGGAGCCGCTGCGGCCGCCGTTCCGTGAGACCTGGCAGCACCAGGGGCGCGTCCTGCTCGAGTTCCCGCCGGTGATCGGCGGCGAGCGCCTCTACCTCCTCAACGACAACGGGACGCTCTTCGCGATCGACAAGCACACCGGCAAGACGCTGTGGAAGCGCCGGCTCGGAGCGCTCGCCGCGGCCTCACCCGCCTACGCGAACGGCAAGGTCTACGTCGTGCTGCTCCAGCGCTCGCGGAGCGGCCCGCGGTCGCAGGAGGGCCGCGTCGTGGCGCTCGACGGGCGCAAGGGCACGATCGAATGGAGCCGGGAGCTCGCGAGCCGCAGCGAGTCCTCGCCGCTCGTCGCCGACGGACGCGTGTACTTCGGGTCGGAGAACGGCACCGTCTACGCGATGGACGCCGACGACGGCAACGTGCGCTGGCGCTTCCACGCCGGCGGCGCCGTCAAGGGCGGGCTCGCGCTCGCGGACGGCAAGCTCTACTTCGGCGACTACGGCGGGCGCGCGTACGCGATCCGGCAGTCCGACGGCGCGAGCGTCTGGCGCGCGTCGACCAACGGCGGGCGGTTCGGGCTCGGCGCGGGCAACTTCTACTCCACCCCGGCCGTCGCGTACGGGCGCGTGTACATGGGCAACACCGACGGCCGGGTCTACTCGTTCTCGGCCGCGAGCGGCAAGCTCGCGTGGAGCAAGAGCACCGGCGGCTACGTCTACGCCTCCCCCGCCGTCGCGCAGGTGCCCGGCGGCCGTCCGCTCGTCTACATCGGCTCCTACAGCGGGACGTTCTACGCGCTCGACGCGCGCAGCGGCGCGGTGCGCTGGTCGCGCGGCGGCAACGGCAGGATCTCCGGCGGCGCGAGCGTGATCGGCGACGTCGTCTACTACGCCGACCTCGGCAACAAGCGGACGATCGGGCTCGACGCCCGGTCGGGCCAGAAGCTGTACGAGCACGAGCGCGGCTCCTACAACCCGGTCGTGTCCGACGGCGAGACGATCTACCTCACCGGCTACCACGCGATGTACGCCCTCCAGCCGCTCACCGCCCTGGACAAGCGGAAGCGCCGTGCCGCGGAGCAGGCGCGGGTCGCGCGCCGCCGCAACGATCGCAAGGTCTGCACGCAGCGGGCACGCGCCGCGCACCGCGGCAAGCCGCGCGCGATCCAGCGCTCCTACCGCCGCTGCGTCAAGCGCCGCCCGGCCCAGCGTCGCAAGGCCGCGCGGGCGGAGTGCCTCCAGCGTGCGAAGCGGTTGCACTCCGGCCGCAAGGGCCGCATCAGCCGCTCCTACCGCGGGTGCGTGCGGCGGCGCGGCGTGGCACGGCACTAGGGGCCCCTACCGGCGGACGGGCACTCCGGCCTCGGCCAAGCGCGCCTTGACGTCCGCGACCGAGTAGCTGCCGTAGTGGAAGATCGACGCGGCCAGGACCGCGTCGGCGCCGGCCGCGAAGCCGTCGACCATATGCTCGGGCCCGCCGACGCCGCCGGAGGCGATCACCGGGACGTCGACCGCCTCGGAGATCGCGCGGGTGAGGTCGAGGTCGTAGCCGTCCTGCGTGCCGTCGCGGTCCATCGAGGTGAGCAGGATCTCCCCGGCCCCCCGCTCGACGCCCTCGCGCGCCCAGGTCAGCGCGTCGCGACCGGTCGCGGTGCGGCCGCCGGCGACGTACACCTCCCAGCCGCCGTCGGAGCGCCGCTTGGCGTCGATCGCCAGCACGACGCACTGGGCGCCGAACACGCCGGCCAGCTCGCCGACGAGCTCCGGCCGGGCGACCGCGGCGGAGTTGACCGAGACCTTGTCGGCGCCGGCGTCGAGCACCGCCTGGGCGTCGGCGACCTCGCGGACGCCGCCGCCGATCGTGAACGGGACGAACACGTCGTCGGCCGCCCTGCGCGCGAGCTCGACGACCGTCTCGCGCTTGTCCGACGTCGCGGTGATGTCGAGGAAGACCAGCTCGTCGGCGCCCGCGTGGTCGTAGAACGCGGCCAGCTCGACCGGGTCGCCCGCATCGCGGATGTCGAGGAACCTCGTGCCCTTGACGACGCGGCCGGCGTCGACGTCCATGCAAGGGATCACGCGCTTGTAGTGCACGCAGGCAAGCGTACGAGGCGGCGATTCCGACCATCGGAACGATCTTCTAGCATCCGCAAAATGGAGACCGCCAGCCGGCGCGGATCGGGTGCTCGTGGTGTTGAAGGCGCTCGCCCGCTATCCCCACGGCGCGACCCTCGGGAGGCGCGCGTGGTCACCCCCTGCCTCGAGCGGCTCGCCGAGAAGTTCGGCGAGACCGCCCAATACGCCGAGCGCAAGGGCGCCGAGGTCATCTACCGCGGGAAGGTCAACCCGACCGGCCAGGCGGTGCAGATGACCTCGACGATCGGCGGCCGCAACCCCGTGCACTGCACGGGCGTCGGGAAGGCGCTGCTCGCCTGGTCGCGCGACGCGACGCTCGCGCCCGCCGAGCTGGAGGCGAGCTACGGGCCGTTCGATGCCCGGACGCCGAAGACGATCGTGGATCCCACCGGTGCGATCAGCGTGTCGGCGCTCGCGCACCGGCTGCCGCTCGAGCGGCTCGTCGCTCGCACGGACGAGATCCGCGCGATCGTCACGGGCGCGCTCGGGGACGTCATGAGCCGGGCGGTGCGCTGATGCCGCCCCGGCACGAGCGTGCGCTCGCCGCGCTGCGCGCCACCGGCGCCGGTGCGCTGCTGGCCGCCGACCCGGGCACGGTCGCGTGGCTGACCGGCTGCGCGGCGGCGATCGAGGCCGGCCCGTCGCCGTTCGCGCTCGGCCCGTTCGCGGTCATGCACGACGACGGGACGGTCGTCCTGGTGGCGAGCGAGGACGACGCGGCACCGGACGGCTGCGAGGTCGTCCGTTTCGCCGGGTTCACCACCGCGCCGCTCGACCGGCTCGGGAACGCCCGCGCCGCGCTCGCGCCGCTGCTGCGGGGCCGGACCGTGGCGATCGAGGCCGAGGCGGTGGCGGCGGGGCTCGTCGCGGGCGTCGAGTGGGTGGACGTGGGTGATCGCCTGGAGCGCGCCCGCGCGGTCAAGGACCCCGACGAGCTGCAGCGGCTGCGCGCCGCGATCGCGCTGTGCGACGCCGGTCAGGCCGCGCTGCGCCGCGAGCTGACGGCCGGGCGCACGGAGCTCGAGCTCTGGAGTTCGGTGCGCGGCGCGATCGAGCGCGCCGCCGGTCAGCGCGTGCCGGTCCTGGCCGACCTCGCGTCGGGCCCCCGCACCGGCGACGTCGGCGGCGCGCCCGGCGACCGCGAGGTCGCGGAGGGCGACCTCGTGATCTGCGATCTCGTCCCGCGCCTGGACGGCGTCTGGGGCGACTCGTGCGCGACTCTCGCGGTCGGCGAGCCGAGCGCGTGGGCGGTCGCGGCCCACGGCCGCTGCCGCGAGGCGCTTGAGCTCGCGATCGCCGCGGTGCGGCCGGGCGCGGCTGCCGCCGCGATCGACGCGCTCGTGCGCGAGCGGCTCGACTTCCCGCACCACACCGGCCACGGGATCGGCGCGGCGCAGCACGAGCTGCCGCGGATCGTCCCGACGTCGGCGTCCGTGCTCGAGCCCGGGATGGTCATCGCGCTCGAGCCCGGCCTGTACGGCGACGGGGAGGGCGTGCGGGTCGAGCAGGTCGTGCTCGTCACCGGCGACGGCTGCGAGCTCCTGTCCGGCCACGACCTCGCGCTGACGTGAAGATCGCCGCCGTCGACGCCTTCTACCTCGCCGTACCCGACATCCGCCCGATCGCGGACGGCACGCAGGACACGTTCCTCGTCCGCATCCGTACCGATACCGGCCACGAGGGCTGGGGCGAGTCCGACGCCTCGCCGCTGGTGTCGCTCGCCTGCTACTGCGCCCCGCCTTCGCACGCCAACATCGTCAACCTGCGCGACTCGCTGCTCGGCGAGCGGCTCGAGGACGTCGCCGACCTGCACCGCATCCGCGCGCGGGCGCTCCGCCGCGCGCTGGACATCCAGCACGTCCACCACGCGTTCAGCGCCGCCGACATCGCGCTCTGGGACGTCCTCGGCAAGCGGCTGGACGAGCCGGTCTGGCGCCTGCTCGACGGGCCGGCCGCGCGGCCGGGGCCGAAGCGGCCGTACGCGTCGTCGCTGTTCGGCGCGACGCTGGAGGAGACCCGCGCCCGTGCGGCGGCCAGCCGTGCCGCCGGCTTCGACGCGGCCAAGCTCGGGTGGGGGCCGCTCGGCCGCGACGGGGCCGACGCCGACCAGGCGCTCGTCGCCGCCGCGCGCGACGGCCTGGGTCCGGACGCGCTCCTGCTGGTCGACGCAGGCTGGGCGTGGGGCACGGACGTCGAGACCGCGCTCGCGCGCGCGGCGAGCTTCGCCGAGCACGGCGTCGGCTGGCTCGAGGAGCCGCTGCTGCCGGACGCGATCGAGGCCTACGGCGCGCTCGCCGCCCGCGGGCCCGCCGTGCCGATCGCCGCCGGCGAGAGCAGCGGCCGGCTGCGCGACGCGGAGGACTTCGTCGCGAACGGCGGCGTGCGCGTGCTGCAGATCGACGCCGGACGCATCGGCGGCATCACTCCGGCGCATGCCGCCCGGGGGTTGGCCGAGCGGGCCGGGATCAGCTACGTCAACCACACGTTCAAGTCGCACCTGAGCCTGGCCGCGGCACTGCACGCGTTCGCGACGGTGGACCGCTTCGAGCTGCTCGAGTTCGCCGTCGGGGGGAGCGCGCTCGCGGAGGAGCTCGTGTCCGATCCGCTCACGCGGGCGGGCGACGGCACGGTCTCGCTGCCGGATCGGCCAGGTCTCGGCGTCACGGTCGACGAGCAGGTGGTCCGCCGGTTCCTGCGTCCCGTGTCGATCGCCGTCGCCGGAGAGGAGCTCGCCGCCGCGCTGCAGGCACTCTGATCTGACGCGGCGCGTTTCCGCGGTCGCGCGACCGGGAAGGCACTGCACCAGAATCGAGGTGAGCCGTGACCCGCCGGTCGTTGGGCTGTTGGACCGTACTCGCCGCACTCGCCGCACTCGCGGGGTCGAACCCGAGCGCCGTCGCGCAGTTGCCGCT
>DATHJG010000522.1:0-2164 GCA_035489875.1 Solirubrobacteraceae bacterium
GGCGGCAACGTCGTCGGCGAGAGCGTGTCGGATCGGTCCCCCGGGCAGGAGTATCCGTCCGCGTCCGGGGGCGACAAGACGCTCGAGCCGATCACGATCGGCCGGCGCGTGAAGCTCGAACGCGACAACGACGACTTCTACTCGCGGCTGCATCGGCACGCGTCGGTGGAGGACGCGATCATCATCAACCGCAAGCCGCTCGGGAGCGACAATAACCCGGTCGGCAAGGGCCGCACGTGGACGGGGACGATCACGAACGTGAACGAGCCGGACTCGGACACCAACAGTGAGAACGAGCCGGCGGTCGTGGAGATCACGATGCAGCCGAGCGGCGTCGCGTGATGGTCAGTCTCGAGCGGGTCTCCGACCAGGCCGAGGAGGCGGAGGAGTCCGCGCTGGATCACATCCGTGGCCTGTACCGCAACGCGCAGCGCGAGCGGCGCCTCGCATTGCCGGTCCCCGAGCCGATGGGGAAGTTCGTCAAGGTGCGCTACCGCGCCCGCGACGACTTCGAGCACCAGGAGGGTCGCACGGGGCAGGACAGCAACCTCGACTACCTGATCCACCTGTGCGACGGCATCCTCGTCAAGACGTCGGCCGGGTGGGAGCCGCTCGCTGACGGCGAGGGCGACCCCGTCCTGTTCTACCCGGACGCGCTGCGTGAACTGCTCGGCGTCGACGTGCCCCCGGTGTCCGCTGGCGGCACGCCGCGGGAGGCTGTCCTCGCGCTGTTCGTCGGTGCGCCGTTGCCGAACGCCGCGGTCGGTGATCACGTGCTCCGTGTGAACCGGTGGATGCAGACCGGGCAGTCGCGCGTTGACGAGGAGGAGTTGCTGGGGGAATCCTGAGCCTCCCCGCCGTCGAGGCTGCCGGGTTCGCGTACGCGGCCGGCGTGGGCGACGCGTGGAGGCTGATGGAGATGAAGGACCCGGCCGATCGGCTGGCGGTCCTCGGTGTCGCCGTGGCCACGCTGAAGGCGCGCGCGGAGATGGCACGACAGGGACGGGGGCGGTGAGATGGCAAGCGAATCCGAGCTGATTGCCATCCGCGTGGCGCTCAAGGACGCGCAGAAGGCGGTCCGGGAGGCGCATCGTGTCGCCGCCGGAATCGATGAGATCGGCGATGAGGCCGAGCAGGCGAGCCGGAAGGCCGACAAGGCCACCCGGAGCATTAACCGGCTAAACGCGTCGAGCTCCAAGACCCGCGTTAACTTCGGCCCGTTCTCCACGTCGCTGCGCGGCGGTGCGCTCGTGATCGGCGGCGTCGTGCTCGCTGCGGAGAAGCTCACCCCCGCCGTGTTGTCCGCTGGGGAGGCCGTCGCGACGCTCGCTGGTGGCGCCGGCGCGGCCGGCGGTGTCGGTCTCCTAGCGCTCGGGCAGGCGAGCGTGGTCGCGTCGCTCGGTCTCGGTGACCTCACTGACGCGCTCGGCGGGAACGAGGAGGCTGCGCGGAGCCTCTCCCCGGAGGCGTACGAGCTCTACCGGCAGCTCTCGGACGCGCGCGACGCGCTCAAGGAGACCGCGCAAGCGGCGATGCTGCCGGGGCTCAGCCGCGGCGGCATGGCGATGATGCGGAACTTCCGCGTGATCAACCGGCTCGTAGACGAGACCGGTCGTGAACTCGGACGCCTCGCCGGTGACGGCGGCGCGATGCTCGGCTCCGACGCATGGGGTCGCGACGTCGGCACGCTCGGCCGCGCGAACGTCCAGATCATCGGGGACCTCGGCGACGCCGGCCTGCACCTCGCCGACGCTGCCCGCCACATTCTCGTTGAGGCCGCGCCGCTCACCGAATGGCTCGCGCTCAACGCCGAGGAGGGCTCCGCGGCTGCGGAGGCGTGGGCCGAGGGCGCCCGCAAGGGCGGCGACCTGCAACGGTTCTTCCGGGACGCGAAGACCGACCTCACCCTGTTCGGTGAGTCGGTCGACCATGTCGCCGACGGACTCGGGAACCTGTTCGGCAACCAGGACGTCGACGGCACCCGGTTCCTGGAGAACATCGAGAAGGCGACCGCTCGGTTTGAGGCGTGGACGAACAGCCCCGCAGTCCGCAGTGACTTCGGTGCCGCGATCCGCAAGGAGGTCGCGGACGGTGTAGGCGCCGCGGCGGGCGCCGCGGCGGAGACGCTGCCATTGGCGGCTGGGCGCGCGGCGGAGGTGTTCTG
>DATHJG010000523.1:0-2606 GCA_035489875.1 Solirubrobacteraceae bacterium
GTCTGGGCGGAGAGGCTCGCCGATCAGCCTGACGCCTCCGGACCTGCGTCCACATCTGGACGGCGACGACCTCACGGTCGTCGCCGTCCAGATGGCGTCCGTCATCGGCGATCGCATCCGGAATCTCGAGACCGCACGTCACTTGCTCGCCGCCGAGACCCTCGGTCCGCGGACCATCGTGTGCCTGCCGGAGCTGTGGAGCACCGGACACTTCGGCTCGATCCTGCCGGTCAACGACGCGTACTTCGACCTCGCGGAAGACCTCGAGGGTCCGACGATCTCGGCGATGCGGCCGATCGCCGCGGCGGCCGGATGCGCGATGGTCGTCCCCTTCTTCGAACGCACCTCGTTAGACGAGTTCTTCAATTCGGCGGCGGTGATCGACGAGCATGGCGAGATCCTCGGGGTCTATCGCAAACTCCATATCTCGCACTCATCGAACGGCTGCGAGAAGTACTACATGCGTCCCGGTGACGACCTCCCCGTCTTCACGCTGTTCGGCTGGAAGGTCGGCATCCAGATCTGCTACGACCGCGACTTCCCGGAACCAGCACGCGCGCTGGCCCTCGCGGGGGCGGACCTGATCTTCTATCCGACCAGCACGTCCGTCGCCATGCGCGACCTGTGGCGCGCGGTGCTGACGACTCGCGCCTACGAGAACCAGGTGGTCGCGATCGGGGTCGGTGCGTGCGGACGCGACGGGTCCGGACGGTATGACCTGCTGGGCTCATCGCTCGTGGCCGGCGCCAGCGGGGACATCGCCGACGAGCTCTCCGTCGCCGAAACCGGACTGCTCCGGTCGGTCGTCACGCGCGGGGACCTGCGGGCGGCGCGTCTTCGACGTTTCATGCGACGGGATCGGCGGGAGCACGTCTACGCTCGAATCCCTCGGCTTGACACTCGCCGGAACGTCGGAGAGAGTAGCCCTGCACAGTCAGACCTCCTCGGAGCATGACGTCGGTACCGACGATCCTCTGCGACGAGATCGGAGCACGACTCCCTCGCAGCGCAGCGATCGCATGCGGTGCAGCGGCTCCTCCGAGTGACGCACCCGGCGATCTCGCGTCGATGACGATGTGAGAGGGAACTGGTGACGATGCCTGTGCGTCCGGATGCGCGTGTGCGCGACGACGCGTCGCGTGAGCGCGAGCCGCGTGCGCGGGCGCTCGCCCGCCTGGCCATCCGCACCGCCTCCGACCGGAGCGATGCCGGAGCGATCCGCGCCGCCGGCGTGGTGGCCGTCGAGATCGCCGGCGAAGCCGGTGCCGGTGCCGCATCGACGATCGCGGCCGCGGTCGCCGCCGTGCTCGCCCGCTCGGATTCTGAGGACGTCGTCACCAACGCCATCGGCCTCGCCGCCAGCTCCGCCAGCGCCAACGGCGCTGACACGCACACAGACATCGCCGCCGACGCCGGGACCCACGCCGCCGCGCTCGCGCTCGCAGGATGGGATGCCCCGCCCACGGCGCTCGAGGGCCGCAAGGGCCTGTACGCCGTGCTCGCACCGGGACAACCGGAGTCGTCACAGGACTGGGGCGGACTCGTGTCGGAGCTCGCCGCCGGCGTGGCCGCCTTCACGTGGGACGACCTCGACGAGAACGTCCGCGACGCCGCTCGCGACACCTTTGGGAATGCGGCGGCGCTCGCGCTCGCCGCCAGCGTCGAGCCCGCCATCCGGGCGGCCGCGGCCTCGCTCACGGGCCCCGCGGCCGACGGGCTGGCTCTCGGCTTCGCCGATCCGCTCCCCGCCGAAGCGGCCGCGTTCGTGCACGGCTCCGCCGCCCACCTCGAGGACTTCGACGACACACACCTCGCCTCGGTCGTGCATCCCGGCGCACCGATCGCCGGTGCGGTGCTGGCAGCGGCGCAGCGCACCAACGCCTCCGGTGCCGACGGTCTCGCCGCGATGGTCGCGGGAGTCGAGATCGCCCTGCGGCTCGGCGAGCAGCTTCCCGAGGCGCTCGCGCGCGGCTGGCACATCACGGGCCTCGTCGGTCCGATCGGGGCGGCCGTCGCCGTCGCCAGGCTCGCCGGCTCCGGCGTCGCGGGGATCGCCGCGGCGATCGATGCGGCCGCCGACCGTGCGTCAGGCATCACCGAGGCACTGGGAACGCTCGCCAAGCCGATGCACGTCGGCAATGCGGCGCGCACCGGGGTCCGCATCGGATCCGGACCAGCGGTACCGGGCGCCGGGGGCGGCCTCGCGCGGCTGCTGCGCAGCGTCGCCGCGACGCCGTCGCTCGCGACGTCCGGGTTCCGGATCCTCGACAACGTCGTGAAGCCCTACGCCTGCGGTGTGCTCGGCCACAGCTCGATCGAGCTCGCGCTCTGGCTTCGCGAGCGGACCGCCGGCCGCGGTTTCGACCGCTGCGAGCTGCGCGTGAGCCCGCTGGCAATCATGGCGATGGGCCGGCTCGACCCCACCGACGGCCTGGAGTCGAAGTTCAGCATCGTTCACGCGTTCGCGGTGGCGTACCTGTACGGGGATGCCGACCCCGCGAGGTTCAGCGACGAGGAAGCCGTCGACCCGCGCGTCCGCGAACTGCGCGACCGCGTCCGGTTGTCCACCGACGAAGCCGGAGGACGTTACGCCGCGACCGTGACGG
>DATHJG010000524.1:0-2257 GCA_035489875.1 Solirubrobacteraceae bacterium
TTCTCAACGAGCGCATCGTCTTCCTCGGGACGCCCGTCGACGACCAGATCGCCAACCTCATCGTCGCGCAGCTCCTGCACCTCGAGTCCGAGGATCCCGACAAGGACATCTCGGTCTACATCAACTCGCCGGGCGGCTCCGTCTACGCTGGACTGGCGATCTACGACACGATGCAGTTCATCAAGCCGGATGTGTCGACGATCTGCGTCGGCATCGCGATGTCGATGGGTGCGCTGCTGCTCGGCGGCGGCGCGAAGGGCAAGCGGATGGCGCTCCCGAACGCGAAGATCCTGATCCACCAGGTGTCCTCCGGCTTCCAGGGCCAGGCGACGGACATCGAGATCCACGCGCGCGAGGTCATCGACCTGCGCCGCCGGCTGGATGAGATCATCGCCGAGCACTCGGGCCAGAGCATCGAGAAGGTCAAGGCCGACACGGAGCGCGATTACTTCATGTCGTCGGATGAGGCCAGGGAATACGGCATCATCGACCGGGTGATCTCGGAGCACTAGGCAGGGGGGAACGCTGTGGCACGCCCGACCGACTCCAACGAACAGCTCCTCTGCTCCTTCTGCGGCAAGTCGCAACGGCAGGTCAAGAAGCTGATCGCGGGCCCGGGCGTCTACATCTGCGACGAGTGCATCGATCTCTGCAACGAGATCATCGACGAGGAGCTGACGGCTCCTCCGACGTTCGACATCGACAACCTGCCGAAGCCGCGGGAGATCTACGGCGTGCTCAACGAGTACGTCGTCGGCCAGGAGCAGGCCAAGCGCACGCTGTCGGTGGCGGTCTACAACCACTACAAGCGCGTGCAGATGATGCAGGCCGAGGACTCGGACATCGAGCTGCAGAAGTCCAACATCCTGCTGCTCGGCCCGACCGGCTGCGGCAAGACGCTGCTCGCGCAGACGCTCGCGCGGATCCTGAACGTGCCGTTCGCGATCGCGGACGCGACCGCGCTGACCGAGGCCGGCTACGTCGGCGAGGACGTCGAGAACATCCTGCTCAAGCTGATCCAGGCCGCTGACTTCGACGTCAAGAAGGCCGAGACCGGGATCATCTACATCGACGAGGTCGACAAGATCGCCCGCAAGGCCGACAACCCGTCGATCACGCGCGACGTGTCCGGCGAGGGCGTGCAGCAGGCGCTGCTGAAGATCCTCGAGGGCACGCAGGCGTCGGTGCCGCCGCAGGGCGGCCGCAAGCACCCGCACCAGGAGTTCCTGACGATCGACACGACGAACATCCTGTTCGTCTGCGGCGGCGCGTTCGCGAACCTCGACAAGGTGATCGAGCGGCGGATCGGCCACAAGGGCATCGGCTTCGGCGCGGCCATCACGTCCAAGCACCAGAAGGACACCGGCGAGGTGTTCGAGCAGTGCCTGCCCGAGGACCTGATGCAGTACGGGCTGATCCCGGAGTTCATCGGCCGCCTGCCCGTGACGTCGGCCGTGCACCAGCTCTCGCGCGACGACCTGATCACGATCCTGACCGAGCCGCGCAACGCGATCGTCAAGCAGTTCCAGCGCTTCTTCGGCTTCGACGGGATCGAGCTCGTCTTCTCCACCGACGCGCTCAAGGCGGTCGCCGACAAGGCGCTCGAGCGCGAGACCGGCGCGCGCGGGCTGCGCTCGATCATCGAGGAGATCCTGCTCGAGGTGCAGTTCGAGCTGCCCTCGCGACGCGACGTCAAGAAGTGCGTCGTGACGAAGGAGACGGTGGAGCGCGGCGTCAAGCCGACGCTCGTCACCGAGGCGCCCGACGAGGGCGACGACGGCCGCGCCGCCAAGTCGGCCTGATCGGAGCGCGCGGGCCCGAGCCTGCGTCCGGGCTGGCGATTGCGAGGCTGCATGCCGCGTTCGGTGAGGGCTCTCCTGCTCGTGGTGATCGCCGCTGGGGCGGCGGTGCTGGTCGCGTGCGGCCTCACGCTCGCGGGTGAGCCGATCGAGGATCGCTGGCTCCTCGCCGTGCTCGCCGCGGGGATCCTGATCGCGGAGCTCAAGCCGGTCCGCATCCCCGGCGGCGCGGAGGAGATGAGCTTCTCGACGTCGTTCTCGTTCGCGCTGCTCGTCACGCACGGCACGTCCGTGACCGTGCTCGTCACCGTCGCCTGCATGGTCGCCGCCGACGCGATCCGCCGGCCGGCGCTTGTCAAGGTCGTCTACAACGCGGCGCAGTACGCGGTGTCTTGGGCGCTGGCCGGCGCGGTCTACCGGGCCTTCGCCGGGTCGCCGGCGCCGCTCTCCGACGTCGG
>DATHJG010000525.1:0-2754 GCA_035489875.1 Solirubrobacteraceae bacterium
GTCATGGCGGGCCAGGATACGAGGCCCGCTGGTTCAAGCTCCGCCCCGGGCCGGACGATACGTCGGAGGATGGCCGTTCCGACCGGATCGCGTCACGCCGATGCCTCGGCGCTGGAGGCACTGGTCGACGCTGCCGCCGGCATCCTCGCCGCGGACTCGCTCTCCGACACGCTCGGGCGGATCGCGCATCATCTCGGGGAGCTGCTCGACTACGACGAGCTGTCGGTGTACGAGGTCGACCGGGCGGCGGGGATGCTCGTGCCGGTGTTCGCGCTCAGCGAGTACGCCGCCGAGGTGATGGCCGACTCGTTCCCGGTCGACGAGGGCGTCACCGGCTGGGTGGTGACGAACCGCCGCACGCGCAACGTCGAGCGCGCCGACCAGGACCCGATCGTGGCGGTGGTCGAAGGCACCGAGATGGAGCCCGAGTCGCTCGTCTCCGTGCCGCTCGTGGTCGGCGACCGCGTGGTGGCCGCGCTCAACGTGTACCGGATCGGCACGGACAAGATGTTCACGACGGCCGAGGTCGCGCAGGTGGAGCGCTTCGCCACGATGGCGGCGCTCGCGTTCGACTCCGCGCGTCAGCGCGATACGTTGCGCGAGCAGGCGCGGACCGACGGCCTCACCGGCCTGCTGAACCACCGCGCCTGCCACGAGCGGCTGGGCGAGGAGATCGAGCGGGCGGGCGCACTCGAGCGGCCGCTCAGCGTCGTGGTCCTCGACCTCGACCACTTCAAGACGGTCAACGACGCCTACGGTCACGGCGAGGGCGACAAGGTGCTGATGGCCGTGGCCGAGAAGCTGCGCTCCGCGGTGCGCGAGGACGACGCCGTCGCGCGGCTGGGCGGCGAGGAGTTCGCGCTCATCCTGCCGGGCGTCGACGGCACGCCCGCCGCCGAGGCCGCCGAGCGGGCGCGCGCCGCGATCGCCGAGGTGACGGTCGGCGGCCAGCCGCTCTCCTGCTCTGCCGGCGTGGCGTCGTACCCGGACGACGAGCGCGACGGCGCGCGCCTGCTGGAGCTCGCCGACGGCGCGCTCTACTGGGCCAAGCGCTCGGGGCGCGACAAGAGCCGCCGCTACGACTCCCGCCTCGCCGGCCAGCTTTCGGGCGACGGGCAGCGGGCGGAGATCGAGGCCCTCCTGGCCAAGGAGGGCTCGATCGTGCCGGTGTTCCAGCCGGTGCTGGAGCTGGCGACCGGCCGCGTGGCCGGCTACGAGGCGCTGGCGCGGATGCCGGAGGGCCCGTTCCGCCCGCCCGACCAGTGGTTCAACCAGGCGCACCGCGCCGGGCTCGGGCCCGCGCTCGAGGCGGCCGCGCTGCGGGCCGCGCTGCGGGCGTACGACCGCCCGGAGCGGACGTTCCTGGCGCTGAACGTGAGCCCGGGCGCCCTGCTCTCCTCCGAGGTGCGCGCGGCGCTGCCCGAGGAGCTCGAGGGGATCGTGATCGAGCTGACCGAGCACGAGCTGTTCTCGACCGACCTCGCCTTGGACCGCGAGCTGGAGCTGCTGCGGGCGCGCGGCGCGCGGATCGCGCTCGACGACGCCGGCAACGGATACGCCGGCCTGCAGCAGATCATCCGGATCGCGCCCGACATCCTCAAGCTCGACCGATCGCTGGTGGACGGGGTGCACGACGACCCGCACCGGTTCGCGCTGCTGGAGGCGCTGATCTCGTTCGCGTCGACGACGCGGGCCGCGGTCTGCGCCGAGGGGGTGGAGACGCTCGACGACCTCGCGGTGCTCGCGAGCATGGACGTCACCTACGCCCAGGGCTGGGCGCTCGCGCGGCCGGATGCGCCGTGGGCCGCGCTCGCGCCGCAGGCCGCGGCCGCGGCGTCGGCGGAGGTCCGGATCGGCATGCGCGTCGTGCGCGGGCCGCAGGACGACACCGTCCCGACGCTCGGCGACCTGATCGCCCGGCTCGCGACCGTGAGCCGCGTGGACGACATCCGCGTGCTCGCGACGATGATCCCGGCCGTGCTGGGCGCCGACGACGCGGCGGTCTCGCGCGTCGTGCCGGGGGAGGGGTGCGTCGAGGACATCAGCCGGCACGGCTGGTCGCGGCCCGGGCAGCGGTACTACCTGCACGAGTACCCGGCGACGGAGTACGTGCTGCGCACGCGCACGGCGGGCCAGGTCGTGGCCGGCGACCCGGCCTCGGACCCGTCGGAGGTCGCGCTGCTCGAGCAGTCCGGCATGCAGGCGGTGCTGCTGGTGCCGCTCGTGTTCGGGGGGCGAGACGTCGGGCTGCTCGAGCTCTACCGCCGCCTCCCGATGCCGTGGAACAGCGGCGAGATCGAGCGGGCGCAGCTGCTCGCGCACCAACTCGGCGCGGTCATCGACCTGCTCGCGCGCACGGTGGGAGTGGCCGAGGTGGGGTGAGGCGCTCGGCGGGCGCGCCGAATTGCCCGCGCGCCGTTGGAGTGGCCGAGCTGGGGTGAGGCGCTCGGCGCGCGCGCCAGACTGCCCTTGATGGGGATCCTGGTCGACGAGCTGCGCGAGTACCCGGGCGTGGGGCTGCCATTCTCGTCGTGGTGTCACATGGCGGTCGACGGCTCCTTCGAGGAGCTGCACGCGTTCGCAGCGCGGCTGGGCCTGCGCCGCGCATGGTTCCAGCGGGACCACTACGACCTGCCGCCGCACGGCCGGGCGGCCGCCGTCGCGCTCGGCGCGGAGGAGGTGTCGACGGGCGAGCTGCTGCGCCGGATGGCGGGGCCGCGCGGGGATCGGGCCCGCCGCCGCGCGCTCGCCCCC
>DATHJG010000526.1:0-3609 GCA_035489875.1 Solirubrobacteraceae bacterium
GGTCATATCCCGGAGGTCGAGGACCGGCTCGGCTGGCTGACGATCGCCGACAAGCTGCTGGACGACCTGCCGGCGATCACGGACTTCGTCGCCCAGGCGCGCGCCGACGGGCTCACCGACGCCGTGCTGCTCGGCATGGGCGGGTCGAGCCTCGCCCCCGAGGTGTTCCGGCGCTCCAACCCGCCGTCCGACGACGCCCTGCGGCTGCACGTGCTCGACTCCACCGAGCCGCTCGAGATCCAGGCCGTCGCCGGCGCGATCGACGTCGCGACCACGCTGTTCATCGTCTCCTCCAAGTCGGGCGGGACGATCGAGCCCAACGCGCTGATGGCGTACTTCCGCGGCCTGCAGCCCGACCCGGCGCACTTCGTCGCGATCACCGATCCGGGCACGTCGATGCACCAGCTCGCCGAGCGCGAGGGCTTCCGCCACGTGTTCCTCTCGGACCCCGAGATCGGCGGCCGCTACTCCGCGCTCTCGCCGTTCGGGATCGTGCCCGCCGCGCTGGCGGGCGTCGACGTCCAGGCGGTGCTGGAAGGCGGCCAGGTCGCGGCCGAGAACTGCGAGCTGCCGGAGGGCAACTCCGGGCTGTGGCTCGGCGCGGCGCTCGGCGAGCTCGCGCGGCGCGGGCGCGACAAGCTCACGTTCGTCGTGGACCCGCCGCTGACGTCGTTCGGCCTCTGGGCGGAGCAGCTCGTGGCCGAGTCGACCGGCAAGCGGGGGCGCGGCATCCTGCCGGTAGCCGACGAGCCGCTGGCCGATCCGCAAGCCTACGGCCCCGACCGGGTCTTTGCGCACCTGCGCGACGCCGACGCGCCCGACCCGCGCCACGCTGCCGCGGTCGCGGCCCTCGCCGCCGCCGGGCACCCCACCATCACGGTGACCGCCGCCGGCCCGAACGACCTCGGCCGGATCTTCTTCTTCGCGGAGTTCGCGACCGCGGTCGCGGGCTGGGCGCTGGAGATCAACCCGTTCGACCAGCCCAACGTGCAGGAGGCCAAGGACAACACGGCCAAGGTGCTCGAGCAGGGCCCGCCGGAGGGGTTGGCCGACGGCTCGCTCGCCGAGCTGCTCGACGGCCTGAGTACGCCGGGCTATCTCGCGATCATGGGCTATCTGCCGTACGACGCTGCGATCGATGCGGCCGTCGCCGGGCTTCGGGCGAAGCTGATCGAGCGCTACGGCGTCGCGACCACGTTCGGCTACGGCCCCCGCTACCTGCACTCGACCGGCCAGTTCCACAAGGGCGGTCCGCCGACCGGGCGCTTCCTCCAGCTCGTCCACGACGCCGGCGACGACCTCGACGTGCCCGGCCGGCCCTTCACGTTCCGCACGCTGATCGACGCCCAGGCGGACGGCGACCTGCAGACCCTGCGCGACCACGGCCTCCCGGCCGTGCGCGTGCGGCTGCCCGCCGCCGACCTCGCCGGGGCCATCACCCGACTCCAGGAGCAGCTGTGACCCCTCCTGCGGGTCATGACGCCCCCGGATCGGCCGCTGATCGCCGCCTGGCGGCGTCCTCAACCCTTGAAATGCCTGGGGCATTCCTGCGGGTCTGCGTCCTTGCCAGACGACGCCAGCGACCGCCCGGGAACGCCCTGACCCACAGGAGGAATCACTGAGATGCAACTCGGCTTCGTCGGCCTCGGCAAGATGGGCGGCAACATGGTCCATCGCATCCATCGCGACTCGGACCACCAGGTCGTCGCCTACGACCACCACGACGAGAACATCGAGGCCGCGGAGGGGCACGGCGCGATCGGCGCCTCCTCGCTCGACGAGCTCGTCTCCAAGCTCGACCCCCCGCGCCTCGTCTGGCTGATGGTGCCGGCCGGGGACCCGACCCAGCAGACGGTGGACGAGCTCGCCGATCTGCTGGAGCCGGGCGACACGATCGTCGACGGCGGCAACACGAACTGGCACGACGACGTGCGCCGCGCGGGCGAGCTCGACGCCAGGGGGATCCACTACATCGACGTCGGCACGTCCGGCGGCGTGTGGGGCCTGGAGGTCGGCTACTGCATGATGGTCGGCGGCCACGAGGAGTCCGTGCAGCGGCTCGCCCCGATCCTCGACGTGCTCGCCCCGCCGGACGGCTGGCGCCGCTTCGGCGACGCCGGCGCCGGGCACTTCGTGAAGATGGTCCACAACGGCGTGGAGTACGGGATCATGCAAGCGTACGCCGAGGGCTTCGAGCTGATGCACAAGTCGAAGTTCCCGATCGAGCTGGCCGAGGTCGCGCACCTGTGGAACCAGGGCTCGGTCGTGCGCTCGTGGCTGTGCGAGCTGGCCGAGCTCGCGTTCGAGGCGGAGGGCAACGACCTCGCGGCGATCAAGGGCCACGTGGCGGACTCCGGCGAGGGCCGCTGGACGATCGTCGACGCGATCGACCACGACGTCCCGACGCCGGTCATCACCGCGGCGCTCTACGCGCGCTTCTACTCGCGCGGCGAGGGCGACTTCAGCCATCGCGTGCTCGCGGCGCTGCGCAACCAGTTCGGCGGCCACGCGGTCGAGCGCGCCGCCGGGAGCTGAGCGCGCGATGGCCGTCGACACGCGCGCGGCGCCCGACGAGAACCCGCTCACCGAAGGGCTCGAGCGGCTCCCCGTCCCGCCCACCACGCTCGTCATCTTCGGCGCGACGGGCGACCTCGCGCACCGCAAGCTCCTGCCGGCGCTCTACAACCTCGCGCACGAGGGAGCGCTCCCCGAGCGCTTCGAGCTCGTCGGCGTCGCGCGGCGCGAGAAGACGCCAGAGGAGTTCGCCGACGAGTGCCGCGCCTCGATCCGCGAGCACTCGCGCCGGACGCCCGACGACGAGGTGCTCGGCGGCCTGCTCGACCACGTCCACTACGTCGCCTCGAACTTCGACGATCCCGAGGGCTACAAGGCGCTCGCGAAGGTGCTCGACGAGCTCGACCAGGATGCGGGCCAGCCACTCAACCGCGACTACTACCTCTCGACCGGGCCGGAGTTCTTCCCGGTCATCGTCGAGCAGCTCAAGGGCGCCGGGCTGCACCGCCACGAGCGCGCCGACGTGCGGATCGTGATCGAGAAGCCGTTCGGCTTCGACCTCCGGTCGGCGCGCGAGCTCCAGCGGGTCGTGTCCAGCGTGTTCCGCGAGCGCCAGGTCCTCCGCATCGACCACTACCTGGGCAAGGAGACCGTCCAGAACGTGATGGCGTTCCGGTTCGCGAACATGATGTTCGAGCCGATCTGGAACCGGAACTACATCGACCACATCCAGATCACCGGCGCCGAGGACATCGGCATCGGCACGCGCGCCGGCTACTACGACCACGCGGGCGCGCTGCGCGACCTGGTGCAGAACCACATGCTCCAGCTCGTCGCGCTCACCTGCATGGAGCCGCCGGCGTCGTTCGAGGCGAACAAGGTGCGCGACGAGAAGGTCAAGGTGCTCACCGCGATCACCCCGCCCGACCCGGCCGACACCGTGCGGGCGCAGTACACCGGGGGGACGTCGGGCGGCGAGGACGCGCGCGGCTACCTGGAGGAGGACGGCGTGGCGGCCGACTCCCACACCGAGACCTACGCCGCGCTCAAGCTCGAGGTGCACAACTGGCGCTGGGCCGGCGTGCCGATCTACCT
>DATHJG010000527.1:0-3511 GCA_035489875.1 Solirubrobacteraceae bacterium
CCTCGAGCTGCCGGAGGCGGCGCGGCGCATCGAGGCGGCGGTGATCGCGGATCTGGCCGAGCGAGCCGGTGCCGGCGGCGCAGCACATGATTCACGCCAGACGAACGAGATCGGCTCTGCCATCGCGGGCCGTCTGAGCGCAGACTAGAGAGACGACTCCGTAAGGAAGACCCATGACGACGATCAACCTGCTCCCGATGGCCACCCAGGACCTGCTCTGGCAGGTGGCGCCCAGCACGACCCAGAAGACCCCGGAGGAGCGCGCCGCGATCCTCGCCGATCCCGGTTTCGGCAAGCACTTCACCGACCACATGGTCGACATCTGCTGGTCGGAGAAGGGCGGATGGCACCGGCCGCGCGTTCAGGCCTACGGTCCGATCACGCTCGATCCGGCCGCCGCCGTGCTGCACTACGCCCAGGAGGTCTTCGAGGGTCTGAAGGCCTACCGTCACGAGGACGGCTCGATCTGGACATTCCGCGCCGATCGCAATGCCGCCCGCATGCAGCGCTCCGCCCGCCGGCTGGCCCTGCCCGAGCTGCCGGCCGAATACTTCCTCGACTCGATCAAGCAACTCATCGCGGTCGACGCCGACTGGGTGCCGTCGGAGGGCGAGGCGAGCCTGTACCTGCGCCCCTTCATGTTCGCGAAGGAGGCGTTCCTCGGCGTGCGTCCCGCCGCGAAGGTGAACTACTACCTGATCGCGTCGCCCGCGGGGGCCTACTTCCCGGGCGGCATCAAGCCGCTCTCGATCTGGCTCTCGACCTCGTACACCCGCGCCGGGCACGGCGGGATGGGGCAGGCGAAGACCGGAGGCAACTACGCGTCGTCGCTCGTCGCGCAGGCCGAGGCCTATGAAAACGGCTGCCAGCAGGTGCTGTTCCTCGACGCGCAGGAGGGGAAGTACCTGGAGGAGCTCGGCGGCATGAACGTCGTGCTCGTCACCAAGGACAAGCGGGTCATCACGCCCGACAGCGACTCGATCCTCGAGGGCATCACGCTCGCGTCGGTCCTGCAGCTCGCGACCGACCGTGGCTACACGGTCGAGCAGCGCCCGGTCACACTCGACGAGTGGCGCGACGGGGTGGCATCGGGGGATGTGGTGGAGGCGTTCGCCTGCGGGACCGCGGCCGTGATCACCCCGATCGGCGAGCTGAAGAGCGCCGACGGCACGATCACGATGCCCGAGGTCGCGGACAGCGTCGCGCTGTCCTTGCGTGCCGAGCTCACCGACATCCAGTACGGCCGCGGCGAGGACCGCCACGGCTGGATGACGCGGCTCGACGGGTAGGTCTCGATACGCGGCTACGCCGCTACTCGACCACCGAGCGCGCGAAATCGGCCACCGCATCCGCGACCGCGGCGAGCCGGGTGCGCGGCTGCACGTCGTGGTCGCCCGGAAACCAGCGGACCTCGATCGTCGGCGGCAGCGCGTAGCCCGGCACCTCGTCGATCGTCCCGAACGGGTCGCGGGTGCCCTGGCAGATCAGCGTCGGCGCGCGGAGCGTGAGCAGGTGAGAGGTTCGCAGCTGTTCCGGCTTCTCTGGCGGGTGGAACGGGTACCCGAGGCACACCAGGCCGCGCACGGCGCCCGCGTCGTGCAGCTCGTCGGCGACGAGGCTCGCGACCCGACCGCCGTACGATTTGCCGCCGATCAGCACGGGACCGCCGGCCGTCCTCACCGCCTCGGCCACCGCATCCCGGAACTCGCCCATCGAATTCTCGGCCTTCGGCGGCGGCCGGCGCGCACCGTCGCGCCGGGACGCCATGTAGGCGAATTCGAACCGCGCGGTCCGGATGCCGCGGTCGGCGAGAAGGTCGCACACCTCGTTCATCCAGCTCGAGTCCATCGGGGCGCCCGCGCTATGCGCGAGCACGATCGCGGGACCGGTCGCCGGTCCGCCCCACAGCAGCTCCATGTCAATGAGGCTAGCCAAGCGCAGGAGCGGGGGCGCCGCAGGAGCGGCGGCGCCTAGGCTGACCCAGCGAAGCGGCGCGACCGCGCTCGTGCCGCGGAGCGGGGGCGCCGCAGGAGCGGCGGCGCCTAGGCTGACTCCGTGAAGATCGCGCGCTTCAGCACGGGTGCTGATGATCCCCGGTACGGCATCGTGGATGACGACGAACTCGTCGTCCTGGCCGGCGATCCGATGTTCGCGGGGTTCAATCCGACCGGCGAGCGGGTGAAGCTCGACGGTGCGAGACTGCTCGCGCCGGTCATCCCGCGCTCGAAGGTGGTGTGCGTCGGGCTGAATTACGCCGAGCACCGCAGCGACATGGCGGGGGTCGACGCACCCGAGAGCCCGCTCCTCTTCCTGAAGCCCAACACGGCCGTCGTCGGGCCCGGCGACGCGATCCAGATCCCGCCGGTCGAGGGCCGCATCGTGCACGAGGGTGAGCTCGTCATCGTCATCGGGCGGATCGCGAAACAGGTGCCCGCCGAGCGCTGGGCCGACTACGTGTTCGGCTACACCTGCGGCAACGACGTCTCCGCCCGCGACCAGATGTTCGCCGACGGGCAGTGGGCGCGTGCGAAGGGGTACGACACGTTCGCCCCGATCGGGCCGTGGATCGAGACGGAGCTCGATCCGTCGAACCTCGAGATCCAGACCTACGTGGATGGCGAACCGCGCCGCAACGGCAACACGAAGGATCTGATCCACAAGATTCCCGAGATCATCGCCTACGCGTCGGACGTGTGGACCCTGCTCCCCGGCGACATCATCATGACCGGCACGCCGTCCGGCCTCGGCGGATTCGTCGACGGGCAGACGATCGATATCACGATCGAGGGCATCGGGACCCTCTCGAACCCCGCGCGCAACCGCGACGTCGCACCGTGACCCTCAGCGTCGCCGACATCCGCTCGGCCCGTCGGCGCGGGCACATCGTCCTGATCTCCGGTCAGGCGCTGGCCGGGGTCGGGATGGGCGCGACGCTCTCGGCGGGTGCGTTGCTGGTCACCCAGGTGTCGGGATCCGAGGCGCTGTCCGGGATGGCGGCGACCGGGACGACCGTGGGGGCCGCGCTCGCGGCGCTCCCGCTCGCGGCTCTCGCCCGGCGGGCCGGACGCGCGCCGTCGCTCGCCACCGGCGCGCTCATCGCCGCCGGGGGTGGGGGCATCGGCCTCCTCGCAGCGGTGCTGGTCTCGCTTCCGCTGCTGCTGATCGCCCTCGTGATGGTCGGCGTGGGAACCGCCGTGAACCTGCAGTCGCGGTTCGCCGCGACCGACCTGTCGGAGCCGGGCAGCGCCGGTCGCGACCTCGCTCTCGTGGTGTGGGCGACGACGGTCGGCGCGGTGCTCGGCCCGAATCTCATCGGCCCCGCGGACGCGTTCGGCCGCGGCCTCGGGCTCCCCAGCCTGTCGGGTCCGTTCCTGTTCACCATCGCGGCGCAGGTGCTCGCCGCCGCCATCTACCTGGTCTTCCTCCGTCCCGACCCGCTCAAGCTCGCGGAGCGCATCGGCCGGGAACGCGACGCGGCGGGCCTCGCCATCGTCGACATCCCCCGGTCCGA
>DATHJG010000528.1:0-2415 GCA_035489875.1 Solirubrobacteraceae bacterium
GGACTGGGGCTCGCGCGCCAGCTCGGGCTGCTGCCGCAGCAGGGGTCGCGCGCCGACGCCGGCATGCTGCGGGCGTTCAACGCCAGATCCGGCGCGGCGCGCCGGCTGGCCGGCGGCGCCGCCGAGCCGGTCGCCGACGGCGTCTGGCGCGTGCGCGGCGGCGTGCCGCGGGAGATGAACGTCTACCTGATCGAGGACGACGGCGGCGGCGTGACCGTGTTCGACGCGGGCGTGCGCAGCATGGCCACGGCGATCACGGCCGCGGGCGCTCTGCTGGGCGGGATCAACCGCGTCGTGCTCGGGCACGGCCACGTCGACCACCGCGGCGCCGCGGCCCGGCTCGGCGCGCCGGTGTACTGCCATCCCGACGCGCGCTCCGACGTCGAGGGCGACGCCGGCCGGCGGTACATGGACCTGAGCCGGCTCGCGCCCCACGCCCGCGTGATCTACCCGCCGCTGCTGCGGATGTGGGACGGCGGCCCGGTGGCGATCGCGGGCACGGTGGAGGACGGCGAGGACGTCAGCGGCTTCCGGCCTGTGCTCGTGCCCGGCCACGCGCCCGGGCAGATCGCGCTGTTCCGGGAGCGCGACGGGGTCGCGCTGACCAGTGACGCCTTCTACACGCTCGACATCCAGACCGGCTTGCACGGCCGGCCGCGCGTCGCGCACCCGGCGTTCAACCAGGACACCGAGCAGGCGCGCGCGTCGATCCGCAAGCTCGCCGAGCTGGCGCCGAGCGCGGCCTGGCCGGGCCATGCGGAGCCCCTCCGCGGCGACGTCGCGGCGCAGCTGCAGCGCGCCGCAGCGAGCTGATGGGCAAGCGCAGCCGCCGCCGCGGCGCCGCCGACGCGCTGTCGGCGCCGGAGTCCGAGTACCGCTCGCCCGGCGGCGGCGTGCTCGTGCTGCGTGGCGCGATGACGCCGGCGACGCGGCGCGAGTACGCGGCGGCTGCGGGCGGCTCTCCGCTCTCCCGCGAGGATGCGTGGCAGCGCGCGGTCGAGTTCCTGTTCGAGCGCCTCGCGGTGCGCTGGGAGATTGCGGGGACCGATCCGATCACGAGGCAGAAGGAGCTGCTCGGCCGCTACCGGTTCGCGACGCCCACCGAGCGCGAGTGGATCCGCGACGTGCTGCGCGAGCACCTCGCCGAGCACTTCCCCGAGCTCGAGGCCCCGTGAACGCCGACGCGTTCGCGCGACTCCTCTGCAGCTACTGCCTCGACGCGCAGCCCGGGCAGCAGGTCGTCGTGCGCTCGACGACGCTCGCGGAGCCCCTGCTGCTCGCGGTCCAGCGCGAGCTGCTCGAGCGCGGGGCGTGGCCGCTGCTGCGGACCGCGCTGCCGGGCCAGGACGAGGGATGGTGGGCCGGCGCGCAGGACGCCCACCTCGACGCGTTCGCGCCCGCCGAGCTGGCCGAGGCCGAGCAGACCGACGCCTCGCTCACGATCCAGGCGCCGGAGAACACGATGGCGCTCGCCGGGGTGGAGCCGGCGCGCATCGCCCGCGCCGCCCGCGCCCGCGCGCCGGTCCGCGAGGCCGCGCTGCGGCGGCGCTGGTGCGGGACGTTCTGGCCCACCCCGGCCGCGGCGCAGCAGGCGCGCATGGCGACCGGCGAGCTCGACGCGTTCGTCCGTGGCGCCACATTCCTGGACCGCGATGACCCCGCCGCCGCCTGGGGGGAGCTGCGCGCGCGGCAGGCGGTGCTCGTCGAGCGCCTGAGCCGCGCGAGCGAGCTGCGCATCGAGGCCGAGGGCACCGACCTGCGACTGAGCGTCGCCGGCCGCACGTGGGTCAACTCCGACGGCCGCCGCAACATGCCGTCCGGCGAGGTCTTCACCGGGCCGGTCGAGGACTCGGCCGAGGGCCGGATCCGCTTCACCATCCCGTCGAGCCCGCGCGGCGTCGAGGTCGCCGGCATCGAGCTCGAACTCCGCGGCGGCGTGGTCGTCGACGCCCGCGCCGAACGCGGCCACGAGTACCTGCTGGCGACGCTGGAAACCGACGCGGGCGCGCGCCGGCTGGGCGAGATCGGGATCGGCACGAACACCGGCATCGACCGCCCGATCGGCGCGATCCTGTTCGACGAGAAGATCGGCGGCACCGTCCACCTGGCGATCGGCCGCTCGTATCCGGAGACCGGCGGGACGAACGAGAGCGCCGTGCACTGGGACATGATCTGCGACCTGCGCGCCGGCGGAACCCTGTCCGCCGACGGCGAGGTCGTGCAGGAGAACGGCGAATTCGCACCGTAGGCCGCCGGCACACCGAACGTTCGGAACCTACGAGAACCAGGATCCTTCCGCAACACCGTGAACTAGAGTGGGACCGTGGCATTCCCGGTCCCCATCGTCAGCGTCCTCACCGGAGCGACGATCGCGCAACTTGCCTACTGGCGCAAGGAGACCCACTCCGCGCCGCC
>DATHJG010000529.1:0-2274 GCA_035489875.1 Solirubrobacteraceae bacterium
AGACCAAGGCGTTCAGCGGGGCGAAGGAGGGGCTGCACCCGCTGCTCGTCAACGTGACCTCGAACAACAACCTCGAACAGGTCACGGACCCCGCGGCGTCCACCGGCTACCGCTTCTTCCTCACCGCCACCGACACGCTCCCCGCTGAGCGCGCCCGCGAGGCGGTGATGGATGCGAACCCGTGGACCTACCAGGTGAGCGCGCGGGAGATCGCCCGCGAGGGCGAGCTCGAGCCGATCGCCAGCCCCGACACGCTCGCGGTGTCCGATCAGCGCAACTACGTGTTCGCCGAGGTCGACAAGGACACGAGCTACCCGGCGCCGCCGGCGTCCGGCACCTGGGTCGGCACCGCGCTGGCGGTCAAGCTGCGCGGCGGCGACCGCTGGTACACGTCGCACCACGCGGTGCCCGACTGGTCGATCCAGCGCGACGACCCGGCCGCGACCACGGTCGAGTTGCCGCCGGGCGCGACGAGCGCCGACGTCGAGGCGATCAAGGCGGTCGCGGTCCCCGTCGCCAAGGTCAGCGCACCGCCCGCGCCGGCCCCGGCGGACTACACGATCCACGTGCGCCGGCTCAACCGCGGCTTCCTGCTCGGCGCCGACTTCCTCCCACAGCCGTCGTTCCTGCAGTGGAGCGGCGACGTCGTCCTGGAGCCGCAGCAGCCCGAGGCGGTGATCTGGCGGGCAGGCTAGGCCCTCGGCTCAGCCGGCGTCCCCGAGGTCGATCGTCTGCGCGACCTCGTGCACGACCTCGCGGAGCGCCGGCAGGGCCGGGTTCGCCGCGGCCGGGCGCCACACCAGCACGACGTAGGTCTCGTCGTCCGCCAGCGGCACGAACGTCACGCCGCCGTCGCGCAGGCTGCGGGAGGAGAGCGTGAGGCGGGTGACGCCGACGCCGGCGGCGACGAGCGCGAGTAGGCCCTGCGGCGTCGTCCCGCGCTGGACGACCCGCGGCCGGTAGCCGGCGCGGGCGAAGTCCTCGTCGTACTGGCGATGCCACGGGGGCCACGACGCGCGCGGCGTGAGCACCCACGGCTCCTCGGCCAGGTCGGCGAGCCGCAGCTCGGACCGGCCGGCGAGCGGGTGGCCCTCCGGCAGCACGGCGGCGACCGGCTCGCGCAGCACGACCTCGGTCGCGAGGTCGTCGACGAGCGGCGGCCGGCTGAGGCCGGCGTCGAGCGTCCCGTCGCGCACGCCCGCGACCAGCGCTGCGATCGGGACGTCCTCGGTGTGCAGCGTCACGCCCGGATGGCGCTCGCGGAACGCGCGCACCACCGGCGGCATGAAGTAGTTCGCGACGGTCGAGAGGAAGCCGACGCGCAGCTCGCCCTGCTCGCCGCGGGCGGCGCGGCGCACGGCTTCCACCGCCCGCTCGGCCTGCGCGAGCACCGGCCGCGCCTCGCGCAGGAGCACGGCGCCGACGTCGGTCAGCTCGACGCCGCGCGTGCTGCGCTCGAACAGCGTCACGCCAAGCTGCGTCTCGAGCGTGCGGATCTGCTGGGAGAGGGACTGCTGCGCGATGTGCAGCCGCGCGGCCGCGCGGGTGAGGTTGCGCTCCTCCGCCACCGCGACGAAGTAGCGGAGCTGGCGCAGTTCCGGGGTCACGGGGTGATCCTGGCACAGGCTGTGCCTGTGGCAGGCCAGGCAACAGGTGTTTCCGACCGGCGCCCGCCGTCCCTAGCGTGCCGTGCATGACCTCCCCTGACACCTCCCGCGTCTGGCTGATCACCGGCAGCTCGTCCGGCTTCGGCCGCGAGATCGCACTGGCGGCGCTGGAAGGCGGCGACCGCGTGGTCGCCACCGCCCGGCGCCCGGACGCGCTCGCCGACCTCGTCGCGGCCGCGCCCGACCGCGTGCAGGCCGTCGCGCTCGACGTGGCGCGCGCCGACCAGATCGAGACCGCCGTCGCGGGAGCGCTCGCGGCGTTCGGTCGCATCGACGTGCTCGTCAACAACGCCGGCTACGGCTCGGTCGGCGCGGTCGAGGAGATCGACATGGACGACCTCCGCGGCCTCATGGAGACGATGTTCTTCGGCCCCGTCGCGCTCACCAAGGCGGTGCTCCCGCACATGCGGGCGCGCCGCAGCGGCGCGATCGTCCAGACCGGCTCGATGGGCGGCCAGCTCTCGCCGCCCGGCTTCGGCGCGTACTGCTCGGCGAAGTTCGCGTTCGAGGCGATGTCGGAGTCGCTCGCCGCCGAGGTCGAGCCCTATGGCATCCGCGTGCTGATCCCCGAGCCGGGCGCGTTCCGGACGGGGTTCGGCGGCGCGCG
>DATHJG010000530.1:0-3364 GCA_035489875.1 Solirubrobacteraceae bacterium
CTGAACGAGCGTGATCACCTCGCGGACCTGCGTACGAGGAGTAGAACCGCTGGCTGCCGCTTCTCGCCCACTGATCGCGCTGGCCGCGCTGCTCGTTCTCGGCGCCGCCGGGCGGCACGCGCTGGTGGCCGCTAAGTGGGCGGGCGTCACGGAAACCGCGATGTTGCGCGTCGTCTCGCGCTGTCGCGCTCAGGTCGAGATACGGGAGCGTTTGCGGAACGCGCTGACTGGACAGGATGTCGAACCATGAAGCGACACGACATCATCTGGCTGTTGCGGGACCTCGTCGGAGTCATCGTCGCGGTGGCGATCCTCCTCGTCCTGATGCTCGCGATCCTGCTCGGGTTCGGGCTCTCGACACTAATCGACTAGACCCCTGGCCCGGAGACGGATGTCGCGCGACGAGGCGCCGACGTAGACGTCGTAGTCGCCCGGCAGGAGCTTCCAGCCCCCGTCCCAGACCCCGAGTCGCGCCGGATCGATGGCGACGCTGACGCGTCGGGTCTCACCCGGCCTCAGCTCGGTGCGGACCCAGCCGACGAGACGCTTGGGCGGCTCGCCGGCCTGCCGCGGCAGCCCGACGTAGACCTGCGCGATCTCGCTCCCCGCCCGCCGACCCGTGTTGGCGATCGCGAAGCTCACCCGGCCGGGCTCGACGCGCAGATCCGAGTAGCGGTAGGACGTGTATGACAGACCGTGCCCGAACGGGAACTACGGCGCGATCCGCTTCGCGTCGTACCAGCGGTAGCCGACGAGCAGGCTCTCGGCATACGGGATCGCGTCGCCGTCGGACGGCGGTGCCGGCCCGGTCGGAATGTCGTCGAGGCGCCGCGGGAAGGTGACCGTCAGCTTGCCGGCGGGGTTCACGTCGCCGAAGAGCGTGCGCGCGATCGCGGGTCCGCCGCCACTGCCGGGGTACCACGCTTCGAGCACGGCCCGGACGCGGCCGGCCCACGGCATCGTGACCGGCCCGCCGGTCTCCAGCACGACGATCGTGTTGGGGTTCGCGGCCGCGACGCGCTCGATCAGCGCCTCCTGCCCGTCCGGGAGCGCGAGATCGGTCCGGTCCTCGAACTCGCTGCGCCACTCGTGCGCGAACACGATCGCGACGTCCGAGCGCGCCGCCAGCGCCGGCGCGTCGTCGCCGTCGGCGTAGCGGACCGCGGCCCGCGGCGCGGCGGCGCGGATCGCCTGCAGCGGCGACGACGGCACCCACACCGGGCACGGACCGCCGCCCGGCGTCTCCGGGTCGCACTCGGGCGGGACGGCGGGCCCGCCGATCGGCGACACCTGCGCCGAGCCGCCTCCGGACAGCACTCCCACGTCGGCGTGCGAACCGATCACGGCGATCGACCGCAGCGAGCGCCTGAGCGGGAGCGCCGCGCCGTCGTTCTTCAGCAGCACGAGCGACTGCTCGGCGATCCGCTCGGCCGCCTGGACACCGCGCGCCGCGTCGACCGGGCCGGGCGACGGCGGCGGATCGTCGAGCACGCCGACCGCGATCAGCGAGCGCAGCTTGCGCCGCACCATGTCGTCCAGGCGCTCGATCGACACCTGGCCGCGCTGCACGGCGTCCTTCAGCGCGTCCCCGAAGAACTCGCTCGTGAACTGCTCCTCGTCGAGGCCCGCGAGCGCCGCTGGCACGGTGCTGTGCGTCGCCCCCCAGTCGGACTGGACCTGCCCCTGGAAGCCGAACTCGTCTTTCAGGATGCGGTTCAGCAGCATGTCGTTCTCGCACGCGTAGACGCCGTTGACGCGGTTGTACGCGCACATCACGTTGCCGACGCCGGACGCCGGGACGGCGATCTCGTACGGCAGCAGGTGCAGCTCGCGCAGGGCGCGCTCGTCGACCTCGACGGTGTGCGTCTCGCGCCCTGTCTCCTGGTTGTTGACGGCGTAATGCTTGATCGTCGCGACGACCTTGCGCGACTGCACGCCCCGCAACTCGGCCGCGACCAGCGTGCCGTTGAGCACCGGGTCCTCGCCGAGCGTCTCGAACGCGCGGCCCCATCGCGGCTCGCGGATCAGGTCGCTGACGCCGCCGAGCAGCGTCGTGAAACCCTGCGCGCGCGCCTCGGTCCCGAGCAGCGCCCCGGCGCCGTACGCGAGCTCGGGACTCCAGCTCGACGCGCGCGCAAGCGGCGACGGAAGCACCGTCGAGCGCCCGTTCTCACGCGCGCCGCAGTTGGTGACGCCGGCGCCGGCGCCGACGTAGTTGATGTCGGGGATCCCGAGCCGCGGGATGCCCGGCACGAACCCGTCGCCCCGCAGCGAGCGGTCGCTGCCCGGGAAGTCGCCGATCGGGATGAAGCACAGCGTGACGCCGTGGACCAGTTGGATCTTCTCGTCCAACGTCATCCTGGCGACGAGCGCCTCGGCCCGGCGATCGGGTGGCGCCGCGGCGTGCGCGGGAGCCGCCGCCCCGAGCAGCAGCACGATGATCGTCACGAGGCGACGCACGCTCACAGGACCCTCCCCGGTCGAAATGCGTCGCCGAGCCTACCCCGTTGCCTGTGCTGACCTGGTGCGGGTCCGGCGTCTCGCCGGGGTCCATTGCCGGTCCCAAGGGTCATCGCCTTCAGGCCAAAGGAGCCGTCGTCTTCAAGCGCCTCGACGGGCATCCTCCGGCGACGCAGATGCCCCGACTGACCATCATCATCGGCTCGACCCGTCCCGGCCGTGCCGGCCTTCCCATCGCAGAGTGGTTCGCTGACCGTGCCCTCTCGCACGGCGGCTTCGACGTCGCCGTCGCAGACCTCGCCGAGCTGAACCTGCCGCTGCTCGACGAGCCGAACCATCCCCGCCTGGGCCAGTACATCCACGAGCACACGAAACGCTGGAGCGCGATCGTCGACGCCAGCGACGCCTTCGTGATCGTCACGCCGGAGTACAACTACGGCTACCCGGCGGCGGTCAAGAACGCCATCGACTACCTGCATGACGAGTGGCGCGACAAGCCGGTCGGCTTCGTCTCCTACGGCGGCGTGTCCGCCGGCACGCGCGCCGTCCAGCAGCTCAAGCAGGTCGTGACGACCCTGAAGATGCTCGCGGTCGTCGAGGCGGTGAGCATCCCATTCCACCCGCAGTTCATCGGCGACGACGGGCGCGTGCAGGCCAACGACATCATGCAGCACGCCGCCGCCGCGATGCTCGACGAGCTCGTGCGCGTGGAAGGCGCCCTGCGCCCGCTGCGCGAGCCGATCGCCCAGGCAGCCTGAGCCGCCGACCAGAACACCGACGACCAGGAAGCCGAGACGGTGGCGCGCCGATGCCGCACTTCACGTCGGACGTTCGATACGGTTGCGCCATCGTCTGCCTTGTGCATGACAACTGATCGTTGACTTCGACGTCCTGGCCGGCGTCT
>DATHJG010000531.1:0-3823 GCA_035489875.1 Solirubrobacteraceae bacterium
GGCCGCGAACAGCGCGAGGTCGACGGTCAGGAACGCGGCCGCGCCCGCGAGCACGAGCCGCAGCGGCTTCCCCCACAGCGTCCGGACCACGAAGAAGAACAGGATCGTGGTGATCGCCATCGTCCCGGTCACGGCGACGCCGTAGGCGGCGGCGAGGTGCGTCGCGGAGCCGAAGCCGACGACGAGGGCCGCCACCGCGGCGCAGAGCAGCCAGTTGACGGCGGGCGCGTAGACCTGGCCGGGCTCGCGCTCGGACGTGTGATGGATCGTCAGCCGCGGTAGGTACCCGAGCTGGACGGCCTGGTGCGTGATCGAGAACGCGCCGGCGATCACGGCCTGGGAGGCGATCACGGTCGCCGCGGTCGCGAGCACGACCATGGGGAGCTGTCCCCAGTCGGGGATCAGATGGAAGAACGGGTTCTCGATCGCACCGGGCTCGGCGAGGATCAGGGCGCCCTGGCCGGCGTAGTTGAGCAGCAGCGCCGGGAACGCGATGAGGAGCCAGGCCCGCTGGATCGGCGTGCGGCCGAAGTGGCCGATGTCGGCGTAGAGCGCCTCCGCCCCCGTCACGGTGAGCGCGACGGCGCCCAGCGCGATGAGCGCGCCGCCTGCGTGATCGGCGAAGAACGCGATGCCGTAGGTCGGCGAGACGGCCTCCAGGATGCGCGGCTCCTCGATCACCTGGCGCAGCCCCGCCACGGCGATGATCGCGAACCACACCAGCATCACGGGACCGAACAGCCGCCCCATCGCTGCGGTCCCGCGCCGCTGGAGGGCGAACAGGGCGACGAGCACGACGAGCGCGATCGGGACCGAGAGCGAGCCGACGTCGGGCGCCGCGACCTTGAGCCCCTCGACGGCGGAGAGCACCGAGATCGCCGGCGTGATCATCCCGTCGCCGTAGAAGAGCGCGGCGCCGAAGACACCGAGCGTGAGGATCCAGCCGGGCGTGCCCGTCCGCCGGATGAGCGCGATCAGCGCCATCACGCCGCCCTCGCCGTCGTTGTCGGCGCGCATGACGAACGTCACGTACTTCACCGAGACGACCAGCGTGATCGTCCAGAAGACGAGCGACACGGGTCCGTAGACGTCGTCGCGGGTCGGCGGCCCGTGCTGCCCGGCGAACACGGCCTGCATCGCGTACAGCGGGCTCGTGCCGATGTCGCCGAACACGACCCCGAGCGCGCCGACGACCAGCGCTGCGGTGCCGGCCGCGGGCGGCCTCGGCGGGGCGGAGCTCATGCTCTCCCGCGTTGTACCCGTCCGCGACGAGGGTCCAGCGCGACCGCGGTCACGCGGTCGAGGCCCTCGAGCGCGTCGGTGTGCCGCGACACCGCACCGACGGCCACCTTGTCGGTCGGCTCGAGGTCCACGTGCTTGTTCCTCGCGTCAGGTCGCGCGCATCACCGCCGGGCGCGCGCGGTGCGTCGAGCGCGCCCCGCCGCACGGGTGCCGTCGGCGGCCGCGGCCAGCGTCGCGGCGACGAGCCGCTCGCGCCGCTCCGAGAGCCGGCCGGTCCCGCAGCCGGGGGTGAGCAGGCTCCGCTCCGCGACCACGTCGACGGCGAGCCCGGGCCCCGTGAGTGCGAACAGCGCGGCGGCGACCACGCCCGCCACGTCCCCGGAGTCGCCCGGGTCCACGGGGTCCAGCGCGCCCCATGCGACGCGCCCGCCGCGGCCGAGCAGCCGGCGGAGCGCCCGGCGGGCGTGCGGCGCCAGCCCGTCGCGCGCGACGTCGAACGAGAGCAGGTCGATCTCGCTCGCGTCGACGACGCCCCACGGCACCGCGCCGCAGACGTGCAGGCCCCAGGCCGCGGCGCCGGCGTCGCGCAGCACGTGCCAGACCCCGGCGTCGGCGCCGGAGAGCCCCGCGCTCGCGAGCCCCGGCTCGTCGACCACGAGCAGGACGTCGAGTCCCACGGCCGCGAGCCGCTCGATCTGCTCGCCGGCGCTCGCGGCGAGCCATTGCGCGACCTCGCGCGCGAGCCCGATCGACGGCGCGCCGATTCCGCCGGACGCCCGCTCCAACGCGATCGCGAGCGTGACCGGGCCGGTGACCTGCAGCTTCACGACCCCGTGCCCGGGCGGCTTGCCGGCGAGCTGCGCGACGAACGCGTCCCACGCCGCCGGTCGCTGGCGGTCGCGGTCGGGGTTCCAACCGCAGCGCCCCGGATCGGCGCCGAGCCACTCGCGCACCATGTCGCCGTCGAGCCGCGGAAGCTGCGGGCAGAACGGCAGCTCGTACGCGCGGACCGCGTGGCGCGCCGCCGCGAGCGGGTCGGCGAACGGGAGGCTCCCGACGCCTGTGGTCGCGAGCGCCGGGAGGCGGTCGAGTGCGGTCATGCCGACACCCGCGCGGCCCGCCGCGCGTGCGCCGCCGCGACGAGGTGCCGCAGCGCGGCCCGGCTCTCGGGCCAGCCGCGCGTCTTGAGCCCGCAGTCGGGGTTGACCCACAGCCGGTCGCGCCCGACGCGCTCCTCCGCGCGGGCGAGCAGCGCCGTCAGCTCCTCGACCGGCGGGACCCGCGGCGAGTGGATGTCGTAGACGCCCGGGCCGATCTCGCCCGGATAGGCGAAGTCGCGGAACGCCTCGAGCAGCTCCATCCCGGAGCGCGACGCCTCGATCGAGAGCACGTCGGCGTCCAGCCGCGCGATGTGCTCGAGCATGTCGCCGAACTCCGAGTAGCACATGTGCGTGTGGATCTGGGTCTCCGGCCGCGCCCGCGCGGTGGTCAGCCGGAAGCAGTCGATCGCCCAGCGCAGGTACGCGTCCTGCTCGGCGCGGCGCAGCGGCAGGCCCTCGCGCAGCGCCGGCTCGTCGACCTGGACGATCGCCGCGCCGGCCACCTCGAGATCGGCGACCTCGTCCTGCATCGCCAGCGCGATCTGCGTGCACGTCTCGCGCCGCGGCTGGTCGTCGCGCACGAACGACCACTGCAGGATCGTCACGGGCCCGGTGAGCATCCCTTTCACCGGACGGTCGGTCAGGCCCTGGGCGTGCCGCCACCAGCGGACGGTCATCGGCGCGGGCCGCGACACGTCGCCGTAGAGGATCGGCGGCTTGACGCAGCGGCTGCCGTAGGACTGGACCCAGCCGGCTTCGGAGATCGCGAAGCCGGCGAGCTGCTCGCCGAAGTACTCGACCATGTCATTGCGCTCCGGCTCGCCGTGGACGAGCACGTCGAGCCCGAGCGCCTCCTGTTCGCGGATCACGTCCGCCACCTGCTGCTCCAGGAAGCGGTCGTACGCCGCGTCGTCCAACGCTCCCTCGCGGTGCCGGCGGCGGGCGTCGCGGATCGCGCCGGTCTGCGGGAACGAGCCGATCGTGGTCGTCGGCAGCTCGGGCAGGTCGAGCCGCTCGCGCTGCCGCTGTGCGCGTGCGGCGAGCGGCGTGTCGCGCGCGTGGTGCTCCGGCCGCAGCGCCGCGACCCGGCGACGCACGGCGGGATCGTTCGTGCGGGTCGACGCGCGGCGCGAGGCGACCCGCCCGCGGGCGGGCGCGAGCAGCTCGTCGCGCTCGCCCGCATCGGCCGCCAGCGCGCGCTTCAGCAGCGCGAGCTCGCCGAGCTTCTCCTCCCCGAACGCCAGCCAGCCGCGCAGCTCCGGGTCCAGCCGGGTCTCGCGTGCGGCACGGTACGGGACGTGCAGGAGCGAGCACGACGGCGCGATCGTCAGCCGCTCGGGGCCGAGCGCGGCGGCCGCGCGGTCGAGCAGGTCGAGCGCGCGGTCGGGGTCCGCCGCCCACACGTTGCGTCCGTCGACCACGCCGGCGGACAGCCGCGTGCCGGGCGGGAGCGCGGCGAGCACGGCGCCGAGCTGCTCCGG
>DATHJG010000532.1:0-2292 GCA_035489875.1 Solirubrobacteraceae bacterium
CGCGTGCCGGCGCTCGTCGTGATGAACCAGGTGCCGTCGACGACGCAGGCGCCCTGCATGCGCCGCGGCGCCGGAGCATGGAACACGAGGGTGCTTCCCGCCTCACCGGGGTCGAGGGGGAGGCGGGCCAGTCGCCCGTCGTCGCCGTCGCGGTACTCGCCCACCACGAGCTGGGGCGCCTCCGCACCCTCCTCGAGGGAGACGAACGAGTACCGCATCCGTCGTTCGCCGTCCGGGGTGATGGCGTCGAGCGCCGCCTCCTGCGGGAGAACGTAGCGGTACCCCTGTGCCCCGCGCGGGCGGCGCCACCCGTCGCGGCGGACCTTCGCGATGTCGTCGACGAGGAACAGGCGGATGCCGCCGAACGTGTCCGCGACGTAGACGCGGTCGCCGTGCCAGGCGATGCCGCCGGCGTGCACGGCGATCGGGCGCATCGTGCCGTCGGCGTCCGCCTCGACGAGCAGGACGTGCTGATACCGCGGCCGCCGCCCGGGTCGCAGGCGCACGAAACTCAGGCGCGTCGCCACACCGAGCCCCTTGCGCTGCGCGTACCAGCTGACGACGATCGTGTGCCCGCTGCCGTCCCGCCGCACGTCGATGCCCTGCGGCCACCAGACGGGAGTGCGGCCGTCCCAGAACCCCCAGCGGAATCCCTCCTGCGCGGCCGGCGCCGGCACGGGCACGCGCCGCCCGCCGCGTCCGCGGCGCGCGAGCAGTCCGTCGAGGCCCACCGTCTCGTGCCGGGCGAGCAGTGCCGCGCGGGATGCGTCGTCGCGAGCCCCCGCGCGCAATCCGTACTCCGGTGCGGCCATCTGTCGAGCCTGCCATGCCCCATCGAAAACGAAGGAGAATCTCTCGACACGCCGCGCACCGCATCCACTCGCATCGGCGTGTCCACCTTCCCTCCTTCGTTTTCGCGAGAGGCTGCGTCGGACACGCCCCGCCGCGACCCCGACGGCACTACCCACTAATGTGAGGCGACCGCCGGCGCGACGAAGGGCCCGAACCGTGACACCGAGCACCAGCATCCGCATCACGACCAAGACGAAGCCGAAACGGGTCGTGGTCGCGATCAACCCGAGCGCGAGCTTCGGTGCGACCTCGGCCGTCGGCCCGGCGCTCGTGCAGACGCTGCGTGCCGAGGGGCACGAGGTGCAGTCGCTCACCGAGCCCAGCTGGATCGAGCTGTACGAATCCGCGAAGCGCGCCGTGAGGTCGAAGCCCGATGCGCTGATCGTCGTCGGCGGTGACGGCATCGTCAACCTGGGTGCGAACCTCGTGGCGGGCACAAGGGTGCCGCTCGGCATCGTCCCGTCGGGAACCGGCAACGACATGGCGCGCGGTCTCGGCATCCCGCACGACAACACGGAAGCCGCGATCGAAGCCCTCGCGACAGCCCTGCAGAACCCGCCGCGCGTCATCGACGCCGCCCGCATCCGGTTCACGAACGACCAGACCGGGCTGCCCGACGAGCGCTGGTTCCTGTGCGCTCTGAGCGCCGGCTTCGATGCGATCGTGAACGAGCGCGCGAACAACATGCACAACCCGAAGGGACCGAGCCGGTACATCATCGCGCTCATGATCGAGCTGACGAAGCTGAAGCCGATCCATTACAGGCTGACCCTCGACGACCGCGTCATCGAGACGGCCGGGGTGCTGGTGTCGCTCGGCAACAGCGTCTCGCTCGGCGGTGGCATGAACATAACACCCGACGCGAAGCTCGACGACGGCCTGCTCGACGTGCTCATCGTGAAGCCGCTGTCGCGTGTCGCGTTCCTGCGGATCTTCCCGCGCGTGTTCAAGGGCACGCACATCACCGATCCGCGGGTCACGATCGAGCGCGCGAAGCACGTGAGGCTCGAGGCGGATGGGGTGGTCGCCTACGGGGACGGCGAGCGCATCGGCCCGCTGCCGATCGATGTCGAAGTGGTGCCGGGTGCGGTGCGGGTACTTGCCTCGAATCCGGGTCCGAACTCGGTGCATCTGGGCTGACCGCTCGCGCATCGGGAGCGCCGCGCACCCTTTTGGCCGCTCCCCACGAGGTGTGGCATACTCGTACGGTTGTCGTGACGGCCCCATCGTATAGTGGCCTAGTACGCCGCCCTCTCACGGCGGTAACACGGGTTCGAATCCCGTTGGGGTCACCAACTGATTTCTCTTGCTTGCTTGGATCGTGAGCGGCGCCGGCATCGCCGCCGTTCTGAGTAGGTTCGGTGGATGGCTGAACTCTCGGGAACCCTGGATCGCCCCGGCTGCGCGCTCCGGTTCAGCGCGAGCCAGGGCCGCGACCCG
>DATHJG010000533.1:0-16088 GCA_035489875.1 Solirubrobacteraceae bacterium
CGCCCTTGGACACGTCGACGGTCTCGCAGCCGAAGCTGCGCGCCTGCGCGAGCCGCTCCGGAATCAGGTCCCCGACGATCACGACCGCCGCGCCGAGGAGCTGGGCCGAGTGCGCCGCCGCGAGCCCGACGGGCCCGCCGCCGGCCACGTACACGGTGCTCCCCGTCTCGACCCCGGCGGTCACGCAGCCGTGGTAGCCCGTCGGGAAGATGTCCGAGAGCATCGTCAGGTCGAGGATCTTCTCCATCGCCTGGTCCTTGTCGGGGAACTTCAGGCAGTTGAAGTCGGCATAGGGCACCATGACGAACTGGGCCTGTCCGCCGACCCAGCCGCCCATGTCCACGTAGCCGTACGCCGCGCCGGGGCGGTCCGGATTGGTGTTCAGGCAGATGCCGGTCTTGCGCTCCTTGCAGTTGCGGCAGCGGCCGCAGGCGATGTTGAACGGGACCGAGACGAGGTCGCCCTCGTCGATGAACTCGACGTCGCGGCCCGTCTCGATCACCTCGCCCGTGATCTCGTGCCCGAGCACGAGCCCCTCGGGCGCCGTCGTCCGGCCGCGCACCATGTGCTGGTCGCTGCCGCAGATGTTCGTCGAGACGATCCGGAGGATCACCCCGTGGTGACACTGTCGCCCGACGTTCTCCGGCGGCACACCGGGGCCGTCCTTCAGCTCGAAGGACGGGAAGTCGATGTCGTCGACCTCCACCGTGCCGGGACCCATGTACCTGACGCCTCGGTTGTCAGCCATCTCGCTCCTTCCGATGTTGCGCGTATGCCCCCCGACGTCGTGGACAATCCGCCGGTCCAGCGCACCAGAGGGGAACCCCGTCATGGCACTGACGCAGACGACCACGCTCATCACCGCGTTCGAGGTCCCACCGGACGCGGACGAGTCGTTCACCGCTGGCTGGGAGCAGGCCCGCGACGGGCGCGCGACGCTGCACCGAGCGCTGCGGGAGGACGCGGACTTCCGCTTCGTCGCCGTCGCGCAGGCGGACGCGGCAGCGGGGCCCGGGGCGGTCGGATCGTTCGCGTCGCACCACGGCGCGTACGAGGTCGTGCGCGAGGATCGGGCGCCCGACGGCGAGGGCGGGGTCGTGCTGATCAATCCGTTCGAGGTCCCGGACGGCGACGACGAGCGGTTCCTCTCGGGTTGGGACGCAGCCCGCGACGCGCTCGTGCAGCAGCGCGGCTACCTCGGGACGCGGTTGCATCGGAGCGTCGCGCCGGCCGACTTCCGGTTCGTCAACGTCGCCCGCTGGTCGAGCCCGCTGATGTTCGCGCGAGCGCTGGAGCAACCGGCGTTCCGGGCGGCGGCGCAGGCGATCCCGTTTCCTGCGCACCCCGCGCTCTACCTGGTCGTAGCCGGCGCCTGACTCCGCGGGGCGAGCTAGCGTGTCGCCGGTGAGCTCGCCGCCGCGCACCGACGGACACGCGACGCGCCTGTCGATCGCCGTGGTCGGCGGCGGGTTCGGCGGCGTCGGCGCCGCGGCCATGCTCGCCCGGGCCGGCCACGAGAACGTCACCGTCTTCGAGCGCGCCGAGCGCGTCGGGGGCGTGTGGCACCACAACACCTACCCCGGCGCCGCGTGCGACATCCCGTCGCACCTGTACGAGTACTCGTTCGCGCCGAACCCGCGCTGGTCGCACCGGTATGCGCGCCAGGCCGAGATCCAGGCGTACCTGGAGGACGTCGCGCGCCGGCATGGCGTGCTGGAGCGCGTGCGCACCGGCACGGAGGTGACCGCCGCCCGCTGGGACGGCGGGCGCTGGACGCTCGAGACGAGCGCCGGCACGCACCAGGCGGACGTGCTGATCACCGCGTGCGGGCAGCTCTCCGTTCCGTCGATCCCACCGCTGCCGGGGCTGGAGCAGTTCGGCGGCCCGGCGTTCCACACCGCGCACTGGCGCCACGACGTGCCGCTCGACGGCAAGCGGGTCGCCGTGATCGGCGCCGGGTGCAGCGCTATCCAGGTCGTGCCGGCGATCCAGCCGGTCGTGGCGCACGTCGACGTCTACCAGCGCTCGCCGGGCTGGACGTTCCCGAAGATGGACTTCGCCTACAAGCCGCGGACCCAGCGGCTCTTCGCGCGCTTCCCGGCCCTCCAGCGGCTCGATCGCGCGGCGACGTTCGCGTTCCAGGAGCTCGGCGCCGCCGCGATGACCGGCCGGAGCTGGCTGCTGCCCGCGGCGCGCGCGGTGGGGCGCCGGCAGATCAACGCGGCGATCGAGGACGCGGAGCTACGCGGCAAGGTGACGCCGCGCGACGAGATCGGCTGCAAGCGGATCATGCTCACCGACGACTGGTATCCGACGCTCACGCGGGCGAACGTCGAGCTCGTGACCGACCCGATCGCCGCGGTGACGCGCGACGGGATCCGCACCCGGGACGGCGGCGAGCGCCCCGCCGACGTGCTCGTGCTCGCCACCGGCTTCAAGAGCCACGAGTTCGTCGCGCCGATGGAGATCGCCGGCGCCGGCGGCCGCACGCTCGCACAGGAGTGGGGTGAGCTGCCGCGGGCCTACTACGGGATCACCGTCCCGGGCTTCCCCAACATGTTCCTGCTCTACGGGCCGAACACGAACGGCGGCACCGGCTCGGTCATCACCACGATCGAGGCGGCGATGGGCCATGTGCTCGCCGGCCTCGACGCGCTCGGGCGGGCGGGCGCGCGCCGGATCGAGGTCCGGCGGGAGGCGGCCGAGGCATTCGACCGCGAGCTGCGCGCCGCGCTCGGCCGGACCGTGTGGCACACGGGCTGCACGAACTGGTACGTCGACGAGCACGGGAACGACCCGAGCCAGGGGCCGTGGCTGTGGAGCGCCTACCGCCGGCGCACCGCGCGCCTGGAGCCCGGCGCGTACGCGCTGAGCGCGTAGGCCGGCGGACGCCGGAGTCAGCCGGACAGCGGCCGGAGGGTGATGCGCAGCTCGACCGGAGCGCCGGGGCGCGCCCAGCTCGCCTGCTCGTGCTCGAGCGCGGCGGCCAGGCCGAGCCCGTGCGGGACCGACGCCGGTTCGATCCCCAGGATCTCCGTCTGGCCCCGCCACTGCCCGCCGCTCGCCCGCACCTCGTGCCAGATCCACAGGTGGGGGAGCCGATCCGCGTCCCACGTGAGCGCGATGCCCGCGCCGGTGCGGCGGTTGACGACCTCGGCGGAGCCCGTCGGCAGGTCGGTCACGGCGAGATAGCGGGCCCGCGGCCGGGCGAGCGAGAGCCGGTCGACGCGCTCGCGCCCGCCGTCGAGCAGCAGCACCTCGGGCCAGTCGGGCGCCGCGGCGGGCGGGACGGCCGGCCCCTCGGACTCGGACAGCTCGTGCGCCCGCCCGCCCGGCAGCCGGATCAGCGTCTCGGGGTCGAGCACCTCGAGCCCGACGGCGACATGCTCGAGGTGGATGAACGGCGCCGCCGCCGTCTCGGCCTCCCAGCGCGTCGTCGCCGCGAGTGCTCCGTCGTCCAGCGCGTAGCGCCGCGTGATCCGCAGCCCGTGACCGGCCCAGGAGAGCGTCGCGGAGCCGGCGGTCGCCTCGACGACCTCCCACGGGTCCACCGACGCGCGGCCGTGGAACCCGTGCGCGACCCCACCGGCCTCGCACGCGTTGCCGGCGTTGGGCGTCACGCACTGCCAGCCCCCGCGGTAGCCGGCAGTCCAGGTCGCCTCGTCCAGGTCGCCGCCGCGGGGGAGCTCGGTCGCGAACGCCGGGCGGCCGAGGAGCTGGCGGCCGGACGCGAGGTCGACGAGGTCGAGCACCTCGCCGCCGTGGGCGGGATCGAGCCGGACCAGCAGCTCGTCGGAGCGCAGGATCAGCACGCGCTCAGCTCAGCTCGAGGACGGCGTGGCCCGCCTCGCCGGAGCGGGTCGTCGCGACCGCCTCGTCGCCCTGCCATCGGCATGCTTGCGGAGCGCCGCTGGTCCACTCGACGTCGTCGATCACTACGCCGGGACCAGGGAGAGCGCTGTGCAGTGGCGTGGCCGGACGACCGAGAAGTGGCGGTGGTCCAGGGTCGCGAGCTCGGTCTGGCCGAGCCGCTCGCAGCAGGCGATCACGGATGCGTCGACGATCCCGAGGTCCAGGTCGGCGTACTGGGCCAGGAGCTCCGCGATCCGGCTCCAGTCCGCCGGCTCGACCGACTCGGCCACGAGCTCGCCGGCGCGGAACGATGCAGCGAACGCCTGCTCGGCCGGCGGCCCGATGCGGTCGGAGAGGAAGTACGCAACCTCCGTCACCACGAGCATCGGCACGACCAGCGGCCCGCGCGCGTCGGCGAGGAGCTCGACGCATCGAGCGTGGTTGCGGTCGCGCGTCGCGGCTGCCGCGACGAGCGGCCCGGCATCGACGATCAGCATCAACCGGCGCGGCGCGCGCGCTTGCGAACGGCCGCGCCGACATACTCGTCCACCCGCTCGGATGCGTCGGCCGGCCCGCCCTCCCCGATAGCGAAGAACGACAGCGGCTTGCCCGCCGGCCGCTCGCCGACGTGGAGCTCGACCGCCTCGCGAACGATCTCGGCAACCGAGGTCCCCCGCCGCCGCGACTCGTGGCGAAGGCGTGCGAGCACGTCGTCCGGCAGCATGACCGTGGTTCGCTTCATGATGCGAGCATACCGCCTCAGCCGCGTCGCCTAACCGTCCGCCGGCAGCAGGTGAAAGGGCCGCCCCGCGCCGGCTCGCAGCGCGCGGTAGTGCCGCTCGTCCAGCGTGAGCACGTCGCGCACGTCGTGCCGCCGGGCGAGCACGACGATCGACGCGTCGGCGAGTCCGAGCTCCATGTCGCCGTAGCGCTGGATCACGTCACGCGCCGCGGCGACGTCGCCGGCGTCGAAGGGCTCTAGGCGATACGCCCCGCGCGCGACCTCGTCGAGCAGTGCCCGCTCCGCTCCGGCTCCGACCCGCGTCGCGATCAGATGGTCGAGCTCGGCGACGCGCTCGCACCGCTCCTCCGCCTCGCCGGCGACAGGATCGCCGAGATCACGACGTTCGACGCCGAGCTGTTCCCGGCGCTCGGCCTCCCGCAGCGCCTCTGACCGTTCCCACCGCCGTCACCGATCAGGGGAAGAGGAGTCCCCCGGGTCCTCCCAGTCGAGCACCGAGCTGTTGAGCATCGGGCGCCAGCCGACCGTCATGCGCGGCTCCGGGAACACCACCCCGGAGTCGCGCGGCAGGTCGGCGGCGTTCTCGGCGCGCTCCCAGCCGATCGTGAGCATGCTCATCCCACCACCACCTCATGGACGAGCGGGTCGTTGGAGAGCGTCGGGTCCTCGTCGCCCGCCGCCCGGCGGCCGAGCCGCGGCGACGCAGGTCGCGCGACCGGGTCGGCGGGGCGCGCCCGGTGGTATTCCGGATAGCGGGCCTGGTAGTCGACCATCGCCTGCGTGAGCATCGGCTCGGAGAACCGCGGGCCCTTGAAGTCGGCGTTGATCGGCAGCCCGTCCACGTAGCCGATCGGGAACGAGACCATCGGGAAGCTGAGCGAGTTCGCGAGCTGGTTGTTGCGCCGGACCGCGTAGGACTGGTCGGCGCGCAGCGCGGGCTTGTCGCCGAGCGTGAGCACGAGCATGAAGTCGACGCCCGCCTCGTCGAAGCGGCGCTTGTAGTTCGCCGCCCATTGCCGGCGCCGCCGCTCGCCCTCCGCCCGGACGCCGGCCGACACGCCCGCGAGCACCGCGGTCGCCGCCTCGAACGTCCGGTCGCCGGTCGTCGCACCGCCCGGCCGGCGGCCGTACTGGTTCAGCAGCGCCGCGTACTGCTCGGCCGGCTTGCCGGCCGCGAACGCCGCGACCGCGTCGATGTAGCGGATGTCGTACCGGTTCGGGTTGATGACCGCGGCGCTCGGGGAGATGTTCGAGCCGTCGATCACCTGCAGCACGTCGGGGTTGTTGTAGTACGGGTTCTCCTCCTCGCCGAACACGAGGAAGTCGGCGCCGTCGAACTCACGCACGTCGGCGCCGAGCGCCTTCAGCTCGCCGATGAAGCGGTCGAGCGCCTGCTGGTGCGACGGCGCGTAGAGCGACTGCGGATCGACGTCGCGCTTCGTGCCGGTCGGGGTCGTCACCCAGTCCTTCTTGTGGATGCCGATCGTCATGCCGCGCAGCGGCCGCGAGCCTCCGCGCGCGGTCATCGGGATCTCGGGGAACGGGATCGGCGCGAACGTCGTCTGCGGATCGCCGTCGGGGTCCGGCCCGAGGATCGCGTTCATGATCAGCGCCGCGTCGCGGCCCGAGCGGGCGATCGGCCCGATCACGTCGTAGCTGGGCGAGAGCGGCATGACGCCGGCGGTCGACCCGAGGCCGAGCGACGGCTTGATCGCCGAGGCGCCGTTGCACGCCGCGGGAAAGATGATCGAGCCGCCCGTCTCCTCCCCCAGGCACGCGGCCGCGAGCCGAGCGATCGGCGCGACGCCCGAGCCCTGGCTGGAGCCGCCCGGCACGTGGTCGAGGTTCCACGCGTTGCCCGAGAACGTGCCGGCGATCGAGCCCGAGAACGCGGAGCAGACCGTGATGCCGAGCGCGACGACGCCCTGGCTGCGCAGCCGCGCGACCGGCGTCGAGTCCGCCAGCGCCACGTTCCCCGCGAACGCGACGGTGCCGTTCTGCTGCTTGAAGCCCTTCGTCGCGATCGAGTCCTTGAAGCCCATCGGGATGCCGCACAGCCACGGCGCGGGCCGGCCACCGCGGCCCGACCAGAGGCGCTTGTCGGCGGTGCGGGCCTCGGCCAGCGCGCGCTCCTCGTCGATCCGGACGAACGCGTTGTAGAGCCCGTTGTCGTTGTATGTCTCGAACGGCCCGTTCAGACGCTTGATCCGCTCGAGGTACGCCTGCGTCAGCTCGACCGACGACACCTTGCCCGCCTGCAGGAGCGCGGCGAGCTCGACGACCTCGTGGTCGACGAGGTCGCGCTTGGAGCCCTTCAGCGTGCGGACGTCGGGCAGCGGGCTGCCGCCGCCGCTCGACTGCCGCGCGGTCCTGCGCTTCGCCGGCGCGGCGGCCGCGGGAGCGGCCGCGACGGCGCCCGCTCCGAGCGATCCCGCCACCGCGGCCGCCGTGGTCGTGCGGCCGATGAAGCCGCGCCGCGTCATGTCCGTCACCGGGGCCTCGCCCGACGACACCTCCGTGCTCTTCAACTGGCTCTCCCGTTCAGGCTTGGCGGCGCCGTGCGGCGCCGGCGCGCAACGCTATGGCGCGAGGCGCTGCCATTCCTCCGACTTCCGGTCCAAACCGGATCGCCCGCAGGTCGGGCGCGGCGCGCTACGGCACGTCGGTCGCGCCGGTGCCCTCGGGCAGATCGTCCGGCGGGAGGCCGCCCGCGCCCAGGACGGGCACGTGCTGGTGGCCGTAGCCGACCGCGATGTTGATCGCGTCGAGCTGGACGGTGCCGGTCTCCCACGCGCGGATCGCGACGTCGCGCTGGCCGCGGACGCGCTCGAGCAGCGCGGTGCGGGCCGTCGCGTCCTTGAGCGCCAGCTTGTACGTCTCGACCACCTCCGCGAGGCTGCCGACGGCGGTGGCAAACGCGCCGCGCGCGACGTTCGTGCCGGTCTCGCCCGACACGGACTCGGCGAAGAAGCGGCCGGCGGCGCGGGTGCGCTTGACCCAGTCCTGCACGTCGGCGGACGAGGCGAGCGGGCCGACCTTCCGCTCGTTGTCCGGCGGCACCGTGCGGTCGATGCCGTCGACGACCGGCGTGAGGTCGTCGACGTAGGCGCGCATGCGATCGGTGAGCTCCTTGACCTGCTCCTTGTCGCGGGTCTGCGTCGCCTGCTGGAGCCGCTCCGCCTCGCGCCTGGCCTCGGCCTCCGGCGAGTCGGGCGTCGCCGTGGCCGCGGCGCCGTCGGAGGCGCTGCCACCATCGCCGCCGCCGGCGAGCGCGGCCGCGGCGATCGCCGCCGGGACCAGCAGGCAGGCGGCGGCGAGCACGCCGAGCCAGAACTGCCGCGTGGTGTACGCGGCGGGGGCGGGCTCTGCGGCCCGCGGCGGAGGCGGCGCGGGCCCGCCGCTTCCGACTGCCTGCCGGCGCGCGCGCCGGTCGCTCCTCTTCGCCACGGCGCGCGAGTATAAGGGGGTCGGCCCGCCTCACCCCAGGAGGCGGAAGACCTCGTCGGGGTCGTAGCGGGCCTTGGCGCGCAGCAGGCGCTCGTGGTTGGTGCCGTAGTAGGCCGCCCCCGCATCGTCGAGGTCCGGGTCCGGGAAGTTCTGGTAGGCGCGCCCGGTCCCCCACGGGTGCGCCAGCTGCCACGAGCGGGCGAGCCAGCCCCTGGCCGCCTCGCGCTCCGCGCTCGACGCGCCGGCGTCGACCGTGACCGCGTGCTTGAGCAGGAAGCGCTCGTCGCGGTGGACGAACGCGGTGGCGTCGGCGGGCACGCGGTTGTACGCGCCGCCCCAGGGCGAGAAGTCGAGCTCGCGCGCCTGGCCGGGGACCCTGCCGTCGGCGACGTGCCGCACGAGCGCCGCGATCGCGCCGGTCGGCAGCGGCCGGCGGAAGTACTCCGACTTGCTGTACGGATGCGGTTCGGCGACCCCGTCGTCCCCCGGGCCGTGCTCGGCCAGGTATCCCTTCGTTTCGCGATACGGCAGGTGCACGCGTCGCTCAGATGCCGGGTCGACCCGCACGCGCGCGTGCAGCTCGCCGAGCAGCTCCGCGGTCTCCTCCTCGCCGCCGACCATGGCGCCGAACACGTGCACCACGGGCGGCTGGTCGGCGGCGGCGGCGGCGGTCACCAGCACGCTCGCGGCGAGCCGGTCGGGCGCGACCGGCGCCCAGTCCTGCCAGGCGTCGACCACCACCGCCGCGTCGGCGAGCGGCCAGACCAGGTGGAAGCTCGTCGCGGCCGGCACCCGCAGCGTCCGGAAGTCGAACGACGTCACGACGCCGAAGCTCCCGCCGCCCGCGCCGCGCAGCGCCCAGAACAGCTCCTCGTCGTGCTGCTCGTCGCACACCACCACGCGGCCGTCCGCCAGCACCACCTCGGCGGCGAGCAGCTGGTCGGACGTCAGCCCGTGCGCCCGGCCGAGGAGCCCGAGCCCGCCGCCGAGCGTGAGCCCGGCGATCCCGACCTCCGGACCGCAGCCGGCGGCGATCGTGCGCCCCTGCTCGGCCAGCGCGTCGTACACGTCGCCGAGCCGCGCGCCCGCGCCGACCGTCGCCACGCCGCCGTCCATCGAGACCGAGCGCAGCGGCCCGACGTCGATCACGACGCCGTCCGTGGACGAGCGCCCGGCGAAGCAGTGCCCGCCGCTCCGGGCCGCGATCGGCAGCCCGAACCGGCGTGCGAACGCCAGCGCCTCGGCGACGTCCGACGCGGCCGTGCAGCGCACGACCGCCGCGGGGCGGACGTCGTGGAACCGCGCGATCGCCGGCTTGCGCGCGGACTCGTAGGCGGGCGTGCCGGGGAGGATCACCTCGCCGGCGATCGCGGCTTGGAGCGGGTCCCACGGCGCCATCGCGCCCGGGACCCTAACGCGGTCACCGCACGTCGTCGCGCTTGACTCGCCAGAAGCCGATCACCACCGGCAGCAGCACCCACAGGGCGACGGACGTGCCCACGCGCGCCCACTCGGCGCCGCTGAGCGAGCGCTCCAGGATGTGCTCCATCGCGCGCGTCTGGTCCAGCCACTTCGCGGCGCCCTCGAGCGCGTTGATCTGGCCGAGCGCGGCCCAGGCCGTCGGGAGGACGAAGAAGAGCACGATCGCCGGCGCGGACGCCAGCAGCACGGCGCCGAACCCGACGCCCGCGATCATCGCGACGACGACGGAGAGTGCGTCCTGGCCGATCAGCGCAGCCGACAGCGACCAGGTCTCATCGCCGCCGCCGCCGAACGCCGCCGTCGCGAGCAGCGCCGTCGCCAGGCAGAGCTGGATCCCGATCACCGCCAGCGAGATGCCGGCGAAGAGCTTGGCGACGAGCACGCGTGAACGGTGCGGGACGAGCGTGAACGTGATCAGCGACGTGCGCTGGGACCACTCCGAGGTGACCAGCAGGATGCCGACGACCGGCCCGAGGAGGGAGAGCGGCACGGTGGCGATCGCGAGGAACTCGCGCAGCGTGCGGTCCTGGGCGTCGAGCGTCAGACCCGCGATCGCGACGACCGCGACCGTCAGGAAGGCGGTGATCGAGAGCAGCCACAGCCCGGCGCGCGTGTCGGTCATCTTGCGCAGCTCGACGAGCGTGAGCCGGCCAAGGCCGGGGCGGTGGTCGGCGTCGCGCGCCGACACCGGGGCGGGGAGAACGGCGATGCTCATCGTGTGGCCTCCACGAAGTCGGCGGGCAGCGCGTCCGGCGCCGCGGTCGTCAGGTCGAAGAAGAGCTGCTCGAGACCACCGTTCTCGGATGGCTCCAGGCGGCTGAGAGCGACGCCGCCCGCGAGCGCGGCGCGGCCGACCTCCTCGGGCTCGGCCTCGACGACGAATCCCCCTTCGCTTCCGGCGCGGGACTCCAGGCCCGCGGCGATCAGCGCGGCGGCCAGCGCGACCTCGTCGCTCGCGCGCACGAGCGTCCCCGAGCCGGCGAGCAGCTCGGCGCGGGTGCCCTGGGCGACGATCTTCCCGCCCCCGATGATCACCATCCGGTCGGCGATCAGCTCGACCTCGTTGAGCAGGTGCGAGGACAGCAGCACGGTCCCGCCGCGGTCGGCGAAGTCGCGCAGCAGGTCGCGCATCCAGCGCATCCCCTCGGGGTCGAGCCCGTTGGCCGGCTCGTCCAGGATCAGCACCTGGGGGTCGCCGAGCAGCGCGTGTGCGATCCCGAGGCGCTGGCGCATCCCGAGCGAGTACTGGCGCACGCGCTTGCGCGCGGCCGAGCGTTCGAGCCCGACGAGATCGAGCAGCGCCTCGACGCGCGCCTCGTCGATCGCCATCATCTGGGCGGAGACGGCGAGCGCCTCCCGTCCACGACGGCCGCCGTGCTGGGCGGCGGCATCGAGCAGGATCCCGACGCGGCGGCCGGGGTTCGGGAGGTCGCGGTACTCGCGGTCGAGCACCGCGGCATCACCGCCGTCGGGGTCCAGGAGCCCGACCAGCATCCGCATCGTCGTCGTCTTGCCGGCGCCGTTGGGCCCGAGGAACCCGGTCACGGTGCCGGGCTCGCAGCGGAAGGTCACGTCGTCGACGACGACGTTGCCCCCGAGGCGCTTCGTCAATCCATGCGCTTCGATCATGGCGGGGAGGATCGGCGGCAGGCGGCGCACCGGCCACGGTCGCGGGGCCACGCTCGGCGCGCCCAAGGTCGATGCCGGGACCGACTTCGGTAGGGGGTCCAGCGCCGCGCCCGACGTACGCTGTGCAACGCGATGACGAGCGCGGCCGACCAGCCGTCCGGCACCCCGCGGTGGCACAACCCGCTGCTGCCCGGCGAGCTGCGCGAGCACCCCGACGGCCGCCGCTCGGCGCGCGACTGGGTCGTCGACGTCGTCATGTACCTGATCGCGATCGGCGTCGGCCTCGCGGTCGCGGTCGACACGTGGGACGTGCACGGCGAGCTGATGATGCTCGTCGACATCGTCCTCGGCGTCGCCTGCCTGATCGCGCTGTGGTGGCGCCGCTCGCACCCCGGCAGGATCGGCGTGCTGACCGCGGTGGCGTCGATCGTCTCCGGGCTGGCCGCGGGACCCGCGCTCATCGCCGGGTTCAACGTGGCGCTGCGCGGCACGCGGCGGGAGATCGGAGCGGTGGTCGCGGCGACCGCGGCGGCGATCGTGCTCTTCCCGCTGGTCTACCCGCCCGGCGACTCGCTCGCGCTGAACATCTTCGTCGGCAGCCTGCTCATGGCGGTCGTGATCGGCTGGGGCCTGTTCGCGCGGGTGCGGCGCGAGCAGGTGCTCTCGCTGCGCGAGCGCGCGGCGCGGCTGGAGGCCGAGCAGCAGCTGCGGATCGAGCAGGCGCGCGACGCGGAGCGGCGGCGGATCGCGCGCGAGATGCACGACGTGCTCGCCCACCGCGTCTCGCTGCTCAGCCTGCACGCGGGCGCGCTCGAGTTCCGGCCCGACGCGTCGCCGGAGGAGATCGCCGAGGCGGCGGGCGTGATCCGGGCGACCGCGCACTCCGCGCTCGAGGAGCTGCGCCAGGTGATCGGCGTGCTGCGCGACGGCGCGGAGGGGAACGAGCCCGAGCCGCCGCAGCCCACGCTGGCCGACGTCCCCGCGCTCGTAGAGGAGTCGCGCACCGCGGGCATGCGCGTGACCTGCCAGCTCGACGTTCCCGACGCCGAGTCGGTGCCGGATGCGGTCGGGCGTGCGGCCTACCGAGTCGTTCAAGAGGGCCTCACGAACGCGCGCAAGCACGCGCCCGCCGCCGCGGCCGACGTCACGGTCACCGGCGCGATGGGGTGGATCGTCGTGCGCGTCGTCAGCCGTCGGCCCGTGGGCGTCGCCGTCGCGACCGAGCGCCTTCCAGGCGCCGGCAGCGGGCTGATCGGCCTCGGCGAGCGCGTCGCGCTCGCCGGCGGCGAGCTCGAGCACGGCCCTGACGCATCCGGCGACTTCGTCCTGCGCGCGGCGCTCCCGCGGACGGCGGCGTGACCCGCATCCGCGTCCTCCTCGTCGACGACGACGCGCTCGTGCGCTCCGGGCTGCGCATGATGCTGGCCGGGGCGGAGCAGGTCGAGGTCGTCGGCGAGGCGGACGACGGGCGCGGCGTGCTCGCCGCCGTCGACCTGCACCGGCCCGACGTCGTGCTGATGGACATCCGCATGCCGCAGGTCGACGGCATCGCCGCGACGCGGCTGCTGCGCGCGCAGCCCAGCCCGCCGGCCGTGATCGTGCTCACGACGTTCGACGCCGACGAGTACGTCCTGCGCGCGCTGCGCGCGGGCGCCGCCGGCTTCCTGCTCAAGGACACGCCGCCGGCCGAGATCGTGCGCGGGATCGAGCTGGTGCACGCGGGCGACGGGATGCTCTCGCCGGGCATCACGCGCCGGCTGATCGCGCTCGTCGCGGGCGACGACGAGGAGGCGGCGCGCGGTGAGCGGGCACGCGAGCGGCTCGCGACCCTGACCGCGCGCGAGCACGAGGTGGCGCTCGCGGTCGGCGCCGGCCGTGCGAACGCGGAGATCGGGCGCGAGCTGCACATGAGCGTCGCGACGGTGAAGGCGCACGTGTCGCGGCTGCTGGCGAAGCTCGAGGTCGACAACCGGATCCAGATCGCGCTGCTCGTGCAGGACGCGATGGGCGCGCGCTAGTTGCGGGCGCCGCTTCGCGTCGGGGTGCGGTCGCGCCTCAGGCGGCCGTCGCCTGGACCTGCTCGTCCGTCGTCGTGCTCGAGCCCTCCGGCCCGTCGTGGTGGCGGCGCTTGCGCGCCGCCACGGCGCCGGCCATGCCGACGCCCGCCACGACCGGCAGGACCTTGACGGGCATGGGCGTCGCCTTCGCGAAGCGCTTGGGAACCCGGCGCCTGACGGTCCGGGCCGCCTTGCCGATCGCCTTGAACCTGAGGAAGCCGCCGACGGCGTCGAGCGCGCGGCGCTTCTTTGAACGGGAGCGGATACGCATGACGACCGGCCTACCCGCACGCGTCCGAGCGTGCACGTGAGTTCTGTTCTGCCAAGGTGAGGGGCGGTGCGTCGGTCTCGGTACAGCATGCGCGCCCGCGTTGCCGTGCTCGCGGGCGTCCTGGTCGTCGTCGCCGTGCTGACCGCCCTGGCGCTGCGCGGCGACGCGCCCGCGCCCGGCGTCGCGGTCGTGCCGACGCCGGCGGGGGAGCCGGACGCCGGTCAGCCGATCCCCGACCCGTTCGCGTACGACCCGGACGAGGAGGACGCGCTCGTCCGCCGCGCCGCGACGGGCACCGCGCACGTGCTCTACGCCCGCTCACCGGGCGGCGCGGCCGCGACGACGGCACGCGTCGCGCGCTGGCGCCCGCAGGTCGAGGCCGCAGCCAAGCAGGCCGGCGTCGACCCCGATCTGCTCGAGGGCCTGGTCTTCCTCGAGAGCGCGGGCCGCGAGGACGCGATGGCCGGCGACACCGAGGGCGCCGTCGGGCTCACGCAGATCCTCGCGGAGACCGCCCAGAACCTGCTCGGCATGCACGTGGACGTCCGCCGCAGCGCCCGTCTCACCCGCCGCATCGGCCGGGCGCGGCAGCACGCGAGCCTCGCCAGGGCGCAGTCGCTGCAGCGCCAGCGACGCGCGGTCGACGAGCGCTACGACCCCACCAAGGCGCTCGCCGGCACGGCCCGCTACCTGACGATCGCGCGCCGGGAGCTCGGCCGCGAGGACCTCGCGTTCGTCTCGTACCACATGGGCATCGGCAACCTCCAGGACGTGCTGCGCGCCTACGGGGAGGAGCGGCCGTCGTACGCGCGGGTCTACTTCGACTCCACTCCGGACCGCCACGGCGACGTGCAGCGCAGGCTCGCGGCGTTCGGCGACGACTCGTCGACGTACCTGTGGAAGATCTACGCGGCGCGCGACATCATGCGCCTCTCCCGCGACGACCCGGCCGCGCTCGGGCGGCTGGAGGCGCTGCAGACCGCGAAGAACTCCGCCGAGGAGGTCCTGCACCCGCTCGACCGCACGCCGCGGTTCGACACGCCGCTGGCGCTGAAGTTGGCTTGGGACGACGGCGCGATCCGTGCCCTCCCCAACGCGCCGGACATCACGGGGCTGGCGCGCGACCGGCGCATGGGCGAGCTGGCGCAGCGGGTCGACGCCCCGCCCGGGCTCTACCGCGGGCTGCGGCCGGAGGCGCTCGCGATGGCGCTGTACATCGGCGCCCAGACACGCGAGTACGCCGGCGGCCAAGGCCCGCTGATCGTCACCTCCACCGTGCGCGATACGGCCTACCAGCAGCAGCTGACGAGCCGCAACAGCGAGGCGACGCACAACTACTCGCTGCACACGACGGGCTGGGCGTTCGACGTCGCCCGCATCTACCGGTCCAAGCGCCAGGCGCTCGCGTTCCAGTTCGTGCTCGACCGCCTCCAGGTGCTCGACGCGATCGCGTGGGTGCGGGAGCCCGCCGCGATCCACATCGCGGTCTCGAGCGACGCGAAGTCGCTCCTGCCGCTGCTCGAGCGCCTGGGCTAGGTGGACGGGCCCTCTAGGCCGCCGCCGACTCCGGGGACTCGGCGGCGGACTCCGCGATGACGCCGTCGGCCGCGGGCGCGCTCGCCGCCGCGCGGGCCTCGTAGACGGCCCGGGCGCCGTGATCGGCGCCGGTGAGCGCGCGATCGAGCTTGAGCGCGCGGCCGACCGCGTCGCGGGCGCGGCGGGGAACGAGGTTGAAGATCGCCCAGGTCGCGCCGATCGACTTCGGCACGAACACGTCGAAACGCGTGAACTTGAGCGCGTCGATGACGCCGTCGGCAACGTCGTCCACGCTCGAGTTCTTGAACGCGGGCGTCTCGACCAGGCCGGCCGACAGCTCGGTGTCGACGATGCCGGGCATCACGACCGAGATCTCGACGCCGGTCCCGCGCAGCTCCAGGCGCACGGCCTCCGACAGCCCGACGACGCCGTGCTTGGTGGCGCAGTAGGTCGCGAGGTGCGGGAAGCCGGACTTGCCCGCGCTCGAGGCGATGTTGACGATGTGGCCGGTCCCGCGCGGCTTCATGCGCCGCATCGCCTCCTTGGTGCCGTGGATGACGCCGTGGAGGTTGATCTCGATCAGGCGGATCGCGGTGGCGTCGTCCTCCTCGTCGTGCGGACCGACGGTCATGATCCCGGCGTTGTTGACGAGCACGTCGATCGGGCCGAGCCGGCGCTCGACCTCGTCGAGGAACGCGGTGAAGCCGGGCCGGTCGGTGACGTCCACGTGCAGGCCCACGGCGCCGTTGCCGAGCTCGGCGGCGGCGGATTCGGCTGCGACGGCGTCGACGTCGCCGATCGCGACGCGGCAGCCCTCGCTCGTCAACGCGAGCGCGAGCGCCTTGCCGATCCCCCGGCCGCCGCCGGTCACGACGGCCACCCTGCCATGCAACGAGCGCGGCTCCTTGGCCATGTGTCAGCTCCTCCTCTTCCGACGCGATGTCAGCGACCCAGGACCCTACTTTACGGTGCAGATCGCCCTACGGGTACGCGCCGTCGGGGAGATACGGCTCGAACGGGCCCGTACATTGGAACAGCCCGCCGCGGCCCCCGCGCGCCACGGCACGACGGG
>DATHJG010000534.1:0-3686 GCA_035489875.1 Solirubrobacteraceae bacterium
TGCGAACGCCGCCAGGTCATCCGTGTCGAGGCGGCTGCCGCGCGCCCGCAGGCCGGCGACGAGGCGCGCTCCCGTGTCGCCCGCGTAGAGCTCGTCCGCCCCGCGCTCGGCGATCGCCGCCAGCGTGCGCGCGAGCGCGGGCTGGCGCAGCGTCCCGCCGGGACGGAAGACCGCGGACATGCCCGCGTCGGCGGCGATGTCGGCGGCGGCGTCCTGCATCGCCGCCGCCAGCGAAGACGAGACCGCGACGCCGTCCTCGGCGCGCCGCCGGGCCTCCGCGAACGCCGCGTCCCAGCCGAGCGCCGCTCCGAGCGCGTGCAGCCGCTGCCATCCGGCCACGGCGCCCGGGACCGTGATCGGATCGGGCCCGGTGGCCGGCATCCGCGGCCCGCGCGTCCGCTGCTCGCCGGGGTCGGCGGCGCGGGCGGCGGGCCCGCTCGCGTTGACGCTGACCGCGCGGCCGTCGGGGAACCGCACGACCGCGAAGAGGTCGCCGCCGATGCCGCAGTTGTGGGGGTACGTCACCGCCAGCGTGGCGGCGGCTGCGAGCGCGGCGTCGAGCGCGTTGCCGCCGGCCTCGAACGCGGCGGCGCCCGCCTCGGAGGCGTGGCGCTCGGGGCAGGCGATCGCAAAGCGAAGCGGGGCGGGGTCTGTTGGTGCGACCAGGCCCCGGACGATACGCCGCCGCGCCGTCGTCCCCACGAGCCCTCAGGGTCGCCCGCGGCGCTCCTCGCGCGCGCGGGCGCGGTCCTCGCTGTAGCCGACCTCCAGGAAGACGAGGCTGATCGCGACCGTGATCGCGAGGCAGACGATGCCCCAGCCGACGATGCGCGCAGTGCCCGACGTGGCCGCGACGACGACGATGCCGATCACGACGATGGCGAGCGGGACGAGGAAGCGGCGGATCGCCGCCTTGCGCCAGTCTCGCTCGCTTCGTGCCACTCCTCGAGGCATACCCGGCGGTGCGGTCCTCACCCGCCTCGTGAGCGACGCCAGTACACGAACGTGGCCGCCCCCTCGCTCGCGAGCGCGAGCACGATCAGGCTCCACGCGATGTAGAACGCGACGCCGCGGACTTCGACGATCAGGAGGAGCGTGAGCCCGGTGATGACCGCGAGGGCGCGGACGAGGAACTGCCAGGGGACGCTCGAGGCGGGGCGCCCGCGCTCGGGAGGCAAGTCGTGCTCCATTCGACCACCTCCCGACTCTCGCGAGCGGGCGCTCGCCCGAGCGACACTACCGGACTCACTTCTCCTGGAGCACGGACAGGACGTTGCCGGCCGGGTCCTTGAACCACGCGATGTACGGGCCCTCGCCGCGCGCGATCCCGTGCTCGTCCTGCGAGGCGCCGTCGTAGCGCTCGAACTCCACGCCGCGCGCGGCCAGATCCGCAACCGCCGCGTCGATGTCGTCGACCGGGAAGTTCAGGATCGTGTACGTCGCCGGGGTGTGGTCCGGCTTGGGATAGATCAGCGTGTCCCGGTCGCCGGCGATGTGCAGTGTGAGCATCCCGTACTGCTCCGACACGCGCAGACCGAGCGTCTCGGCGTAGAACTGCTGGGCCTTCGGGATGTCGTCCACGGCGAAGCCGCTGAAGGCCTTGGTGTTCGCGAACATGCGGTGCTCCTCTCGTTTGCGGGCTCCTCTACCACTCCAGACCGAGCGGAAACGCCGAACTCATCGGATACTTCCCGGCGTGCACGTTGAGATCGGGTGCGTGCCGGACCTGCCGTTGCAGCGGCTGCAGTCGTTCCTGGGCCTCCTGTACGAGCGCGAGCACGCGCTGCGCGCGCGGGTCGCCCACCTCCGGAGCGCCGACCAGCTCCGGCGACTGCGCGCCGGGGACCTCCAGCTCGCCCTGATCCATGACACGGGCGAGGAGCACATGATCGAGACCGAGCCGGTCTTCACGGGCGAGCCGCTGGCGGCGTTCGTCCCGTACGGGCATCGGTTCGCGGCGCGGCAGGAGGTCGGGCTCCGGGACCTGCGGGACGAGGTCGTGGTCCTGTTCCCGCGCGCCGCCGATCCCGGGCTCCACGACTGGATGCTGGCGACGCTCGAGCTCGACGGGGGCGGCGTCCACGAGCCGGGGGGCGCGGACATCCGCGACCTGCTCTTCGCCGTCGCCGACGGGCACGGCGTCACCGTCGGGCCGCGCTCGCTGCCCGGGATCGTCGGCGAGCTCGGCGGCGCGGTCGAGGCGCGGCCGCTCGCGCCGCAGCGGCGGATGCCCGACACCGCGCTCGCGTGGGCGGCGAGCGGGTCGTCGCGGCATCCCGAGGTGCTCGCCGCCGCGCGCGAGGTCGCGCGCGAACTCCGCGGCGGCTAGGCGAGCTCGCGCGCCCGGCAGGCGAGCTGGAGCAGCAGCAGATCGTCCGGGTTCTCGCGGTCGACGTCGAGCAGCTCGAAGATCTGGTTCACGCGGTAGGCGACCGCGTTGCGGTGGAGGTTGAGCAGCTCGCCGGTCTTGGTGAGCGAGCCGTGCTGGTCGAGGTAGACGTGCAGCGTCTGGATGAGCCGCTCGCAGCGCGCCGGGCCGAGCCTGGTCAGCGGGGCGAGCACCGTGCCGACCGCGGCCTGCGCCGTGTCGGACGCGTACCACTCGACCAGCGTCCGGCGCAGCCCGACGCTGTCGAACGCCGCCGCCGTGTTCGCGCGGCCGGACGTGCGCGCCGCGATGACCGCCGCCTTCGCCTCGGCGGCCGAGGCCAGCAGCCCGTCCGGGCCGGCTCCGGCACTGCCGACGCCGCAGCGGATCAGCGTCGCCGGCAGGCGCGAGCGCACGCGCGCCAGCGCCTGGTCCATCTGCTTCGCCACGTCGCGCGAGGCGGTGTTGCCCGGGTCCTCCTGCTGCATGCGGATGACGACGAGCGCGCCGCCGGCGCGGGCGCCATGCCATTCGCCCCCGGTCCCCCGGACCGCCCGCAGCATCGCGCGTGCAAGCCGCTGGCGGTCCCGGTAGGCCGCGAGCTCGCGCTCGGGATGGAGCTCGGCGAGCTGCTCGAGCTCGAGCCGGACGGCGACGTGCCAGCCGTCGATCGGGACGCCCAGCGTGCGGGCGCGATGCACGAGCGCCGGCCGGGTCTGCGGCGGCGCGGTCAGCAGCTCGCTCAGCGCCTCCTCGCGCGACCGGATCGGCAGCTCCTGCGCACGCCGGCTCGCGTTGAGCGCACGGCCGATCGCCGCCGCCGCGGCGTGCAGGACGATCTCGAGGCCCAGCTCGACGTCGCCGTCCTGCGGCTCGGCGGAGAGCCAGCCCTCGATCTGGTCGTCCACGAAGATCGCCGCGCGCGGCTCGCCGACCGGTTCGGCCTCGGCGATCCGGAGCGGGACGCCGAAGGCGGCGCCGGCGCGCTCCATGAGCGCCTCCACGCGTCCGTCCGGCGGATGCGACTCGATCGCCCGCAGCGCCGCGTGCGCGCGGAGCAGCGCGACGTCGGCCCGCCCGGCGAGCTCGCGCCCGATCGCGATCGCGAGCTCCGCGAGGTCCACGGCCGCGCTGGTGCCGAGGATCGCGGTGCCGGATCGGTCCGCGATGCCCGCGGATGTCGGCGTGAGCCCCTCGGCGTCCAGCGACGAGAGCACGACGGCCGCCACGTGGCGCCCGCGCCCGAGGCGCAGCGCCATGTCGAAGCGATAGCTGCTCGCGGTCGCCGACGCGTCGCGCGTCAGCAGCACGATCGCAC
>DATHJG010000535.1:0-2289 GCA_035489875.1 Solirubrobacteraceae bacterium
AGCGGGTGACCGCGTAGAACCCCGGTCCGTCGGGCTCGGGGTTGAAGTAGACGGGCGCCTCTCGGCGCAGCCTGCGGAACCACTCGTGCGGCACCGCGTCGAGGAACGCGTCGTGGTCGGAGAGGTCGATCGTCTCGGTCAGCGTCATCTCGGTCCTTTACAGGTGGTGGAGGTACTCGTCGCGCTCCCAGTCGGAGACCCAGGCGCGGTGGCGCTCGATCTCGAAGCGCTTCATCGCGACGAACGGCGTGACGATCGCCGCGCCCATCGCGTCGCGCAGGTAGTCGTCGGCCTCGAGCGCGTCGAGCGCGGCCTCGAGGCTGAGCGGGACCGCGCCGCCGGCCTCCTGGGTGTAGGCGTCGCCGCTGACCGGCGGGGGCAGGGGCAGCTCCTCGCGCAGGCCGCGCAGGCCGGCGAACAGCGTGGCCGCGATCGCGAGATACGGGTTCGCGCTGCCGTCGCCGATGCGGATCTCCGCGCGGGTGGCGCGGCCGCGCTCGGCCGGGATGCGGACGAACGACGTGCGGTTGTCCCAGCCCCAGCTGATGTTGATCGGCGCCAGCGAGTCGGGGACGATCCGGCGGTACGCGTTGATCGTCGGGCAGACGAACGCCATCAGCGCCGGGGCGTGGGCGAGCACGCCGGCGGTGAAGCGGCGCAGCTCGTCCGAGACGCCGTCGGGGTCGTTGCGGTCGGCGAACGCGTTGTCGTCGTCGCGGTCGGCGCTGACGTGCAGGTGGAAGCCGGAGCCGCCCTGGTCGTTGAACGGCTTGCCCATGAACGTGGCGACCAGCCCGGCCTGCGCGGCGACGTCCTTGACCGCCGACTTGAGCCGGAACGCGCGGTCGGCGGCGGTCAGCGCGGGCGCATGGCGCAGGTTGATCTCGTACTGCGAGTTCATGAACTCGTGGTTGGCGGCGAACGTGCCCATCCCCATGCCGGCCATCGCCTCGGTGAGCTGGCGCACGACGCCCCGCGGATCGGCCTGCGGCCCGACCGTGTAGACCATGCTCAGATGGTCGACGTAGCGGCGCAGCCCGCCGGGCGCCTCGGCGTCGCGCTCGCAGAGGAAGAACTCGAGCTCCGGGCCGACGATCGGCGCGAGCCCCAGCTCCTCGTAGGCGGCGACCGCGCGGCGGACGGCGCCGCGCGGGTCGGCGGGAGCGGCCGCGCCCTCGCTGACCGGGTGCAGGTCCGCGATGCAGCTCGCGACGCCGGGGTCCCACGGCAGCAGCGCGAGCGTGGCGAGGTCCGGGCGGGCGATCAGGTCGGGGAAGCCGATCTCGCCGCCGAGCACCGGCGTGTGGCGCAGGTCGGTCGACATGATCGCCGCGCAGAACGCCAGGCCGTGCTCGGACACGCGGTCGAACTCGACGAGCGGCACGTCCTTGCCGCGCGCCACGCCGTGCAGGTCGGAATAGACCACCCGCACGGTCGTCACGGACATCTCCGAAAGCTGCGGCGGGTGCCCCGCGAGCTCGCTCTGCGCCATCATCCCCTCCTCGCAGCGGCCGCCGCGGCGGCCGGGTCGGTCGCTCTTTCCAGGAACCCGTCGAACAGCGCGAACGCCGCGTTCCGGGCGGCCGCGCGCTCCTCCGGCGTCGCCGCGATCCGCGCGCCGGCGTCGGCGTGGCCGAGCGCCGCGATCCGGTCGCGGTCCTTGGCGGCCCAGCCCGCGACGATCTCCACCGTGCTCTCCGGATGGAACTGCACGCCGAGGTGGCGGCCGTGGCGGAACGCCTGCGTGGCCGCGCCGTTGCGAGCGATCTCGGCCGCGCCCGGCGGCGTCGTGAAGCGCTCGAAGTGCCACTCCAGCCACGGACCGGGCGGCACCAGCTCCGGCTGATCGGTCTCGATCTCGGTCCAGCCGAGCTCGGGCTCGGGCGCCGGCTCGACCGTGCCACCGAGCACGGCCGCCAGCGCCTGGCCGCCGAAGCAGAGGCCGAGCACGGGCACGTCCTGCTCGATCGCCCGCCCGAGCAGGCCGAGCACGCCGGCGACCGTGGGCTCGTGCGTGTCGCGCGGGCTGTGCTTCGAGCCGAGCGACGCGATGAACGCGGAGCCGGCCGGGCCTGGCAGCGGCGCGCCGCGGTCGGTCCGGTGCAGGTCGTACGGGATGCCGCGCGCGTCGAGCCACTCGCCGAGCAGCGCGGGCGGCGCCGAGTCGCCGTGCTGCAGGACGAGCGCTCGCATGCCGTCGCCGAGCGCGTCGAGCGCGCGCGTCATGCGACCGCCGCCGCCGGGTCGCCGAGCGTGTCGAGCGCGCGCGTCATGCCGCCACCGCGGCCG
>DATHJG010000536.1:0-13404 GCA_035489875.1 Solirubrobacteraceae bacterium
CTCCAGCGCGCGAACCTCCATCGACCAGCCACCAGCGCCGTCATCCATGGGCCGAGGCTACCCGCCGACTCGGCGCGTCCGACACAGCGCGAGCGTACGCAGATCGGTACCGCGAGGACCACACGCGCAGCTTCTGCTTTCGCGTGATAGGAGCAGCGCGGCGGGGTCCTTCGCCGCGCTCTAGATGAGAAACGGGAGCCCTCACAGCCCACTCGCGCTACAGCGGCGCCCCCATGATGGACCCGACTGGACACCCGACCCCTTCTCAGAACGCCCCCCACAACCCCCCGATTCCGCTCTGTACGGCGGAATCCAGGGGAGAGCCCTCTGACGGACTCGAACCGTCGACCCCTTCCTTACCATGGAAGTGCTCTACCAACTGAGCTAAGAGGGCGGGGCGCTTCAGGGTAGCGTTCGGGGATGCGCGACGCCATGCTCGATCTCAACCCCGCGCTGAGCCAGGCCAGGTTCTGCCCGCGCTGTGCGCAGCCGGCGGAGATCGCGTACCCGCGGTCGTTGTCGTGTCCGCACTGCGGCTATGGCGCGTACTACAACCCCAAGCCCGTCGCCGCCGCCATCCCGGTCACGCCCGCCGGGAAGCTGATCCTGCTGCGCCGCGGGTTCGATCCCGGGAAGGGGCTGTGGACGTTCCCAGGCGGGTTCGTCGATCTCGGCGAGTCGGTCGAGGAGGCCGCCGAGCGGGAGGTCAGGGAGGAGCTCGAGATCGCCGTGACCCTCGGGCCCGTCGTCGGCGTGTACAGCCGCGCCGAGGAGCGCGTCGTGCTGATCGTCTACGGCGCGACGACCGCGGACGTGCCGCGGATCACCGAGGAGGCCAGCGAGGTCCGGGCGTTCGACCCCGCCGACGTTCCGTGGCAGGAGCTCGCGTTCTGGTCCACCGAGCGCGCGCTGCGGGACTTCCTCAGCGCGCCCTGACGTTCGCCGTCGCGACGGCGGAGCCGCCCGCGACCCCGAGCTCGCCTGGAGCGAGCACACCAGCGCGCGTCGTACGGAGAACGCCCGATCCCTGAATCGCCCGTGCGTGCGCCGCTGTTCCGAGGCCGAAGACGACTGAGCCATCATGAGAGACATGGCGAGCACGCTGCCCGACGAGGCCCCCGCCGCCCCGACCCGCCACGGTCGCCCGTGGCGCGTGACCGCGCGCGCGGTGACCGTGCTCGTCGTGATCGCCGCCACGCTCGCCGGCGGCTACTTCGCGCTCGTCTCCTTCCGCGAGGACCGGCAGCTCTCGATCGGCGGGATCCACCTCTCGGTCTCCCCCGGCCACACCGGCTCGCTCGACGTCTACGTGCCGCTCGTCGACTGGGGCGCGCGGTTCGAGTCGATCCGCCTCCCCGTGCGTCTGCGCGTGGACGTCCGCACCGTCGACCGCAACACGCTGCAACGCGTGGCGGACGGCGGGTCGCTCGACATCTCCGTCGTCCGCACCGAGGCTCGCGACGCGATCGCGTCCTACCTGCGCGGGCTGATCGCCGTCGTCGCGTTCTGCGGCCTCTCGCTCGGGCTTCTGACCGCGTTCGCGGTGCGCAACCGCGCCGGCCCGCGGCTGCGCTACACGGTCGCTGCGGCCGGCGGCGCGACGCTCGCGATGGTCGTCGGCCTTGTCGCGCTGCTCCCGCCCCGTGGCCAGATGGACACGCCCCAGTACTACGCGTACGGCGCCGACATCCCGCGCGCGCTCGACGCCGTCGCGTCCGTGCGCCGCTCCGGCCGCTCGCTCGACCAGGAGCTCGACGCCCAACTCGTCGGGCTCGCGCGGCTCGTCATCGCGCCGGCGGGCCGGACTCCGGTGGAAGGACGGCCGCGCGTCACGATCGCGTCGGACCTGCACAACAACGTCATCACGCTGCCGATCCTCGAGCGCGCCGCGGGTGAGGAGCCGGTGCTGTTCCCGGGCGATCTCTCGGACCGCGGCTCGCCGCTCGAGACCGCACTGGTCGCGCGCGTGGCCAGGATCGGCAGGCCGTTCGTGTTCGTCACCGGCAACCACGACTCCGACCGCTCCGCCCAGGACCTGGCCGACGACGGCGCGATCGTGCTGACCCAGTTCGGCCGGCTCAAGCGCGGCGGCGGCTACGGCCCTGTGATCAACGAGGTCGCCCCGGGGCTACGCGTCGCCGGCTACGGCGACCCGTTCGAGCGCAAGGCGGCGGAGGACTATCGCGACCGCTTCACCAACACGATCACGCCGGAGCAGCAGGCGGACTTCTCCGACTGGCTGCGCCCGCTGATCGGCAAGGTCGACGTCGTGATGGTCCACGAGCCCGCGCTCATCACCCAGATGCTCGCCGAGCTGAAGCGGGATCCGCCGGCCGCGCCGCTCGTGTTCGTCGTCGGCCATACGCACCACCTCGCGCTGGAGCGGCAACAGAACGTGGACGTGATCAACGGCGGCTCGCTCGGCGGCGGCGGGACGGGCAACCTGACCGACGGCAGCGATACCGACGTCAGCCTGGCGCGCATGAGCTACGTCATCGCCGGCGGCTTCGAGCCCCTCGCCGTCGACCTCGTCGGCATCGACCCGGGCACGGGCGCGGCGACCGCGCGGCGCGACCGGCTGGACGAGCCGGCTACGCCGCCGTGATCCGCTCGGCCACCTCGTACACGCCGCCGATCCGCATGGAGAGCTGCAGCGGCGCCAGGCGCTGGAGTCGCCGCTCCTCGGCTGCGAGCCACCTCGGGTCGTCGCGGATCGTCTCGAACTCCTCCGCCGTCGCGTCGTAGAACGCGAACGAGACGACCTCGTCGGGATCGTCGAGCGACCGCAGGTGGTATCCGTGCTGGAACGCCGGCCACCACTCGTCCGGTCGCCACGCCTCGCGGAAGGCGTCGTAGGAGCCGGGCTTGAGCCGGCGATGGGTCAGCACGCAGAGCAATTCGGACCTCGCTTTCGGCGCGAGGGTATAGCCTCGCTGGGATGGAGGCACATCGGTTCGTCGCCGAGGAGGTCATCCCGCGCCTCCGCGGCTTGCTGCACGCGCACGCGGCGTGGGTGGCGGGGGCGGCGTCGGTCGTGCTCGTCGCGCTTGCGCCGACCGCCGGCGCCCGGGTGGCGGCCGTGATCTACGGCGGCGGGCTGATCGCGCTGTTCTCCGCCAGCGCGCTGTACCACCGCTGGCCCGGCGACCCGCGCTGGAAGCCGTGGCTGCGGCGGCTGGACCACTCGACGATCTTCATCTTCATCGCTGCCTCGTACACGCCGGTCGGGCTGCTCGTGCTCGACGGCACGATGCAGACCGTCGTCCTCGTCAGTGTGTGGGCGGGCGCGGCGGCCGGCGTGACGCTGAGCCTCGCGTGGATCAGCGCGCCGCGCTGGCCGGTCGCGGGCTGCTACCTCGCGCTCGGCTGGGTCGCGGTGATCGCGCTGCCGGAGCTGTGGCAGAGGATCGGGCCGGCGCCGTTCGTGCTGCTCGCCGTCGGCGGTGGGCTGTACTCGCTCGGCGCCGCCGTCTACGCCATCCGCAAGCCGAACCTGTGGCCCCTGACGTTCGGCTTCCACGAGGTCTTCCACTCGCTGGTGATCGCCGCCGCGCTCGTGCACTTCATCGCGATCGCGGGCTGGGTCGTGCCGAGCGCAGGGAGCTGAGCAGCGCGGTCAGGCCGGCACCGCCCGGGAGCGCCGGAGCGGGTCGCACAGGTCCGGGCGAGCGGGGTCGTCGAGTCCCTTGCGCAGGCGCGAGAACGCGACGCCGCCGAGCACGAGCGGCAGCCAGAAGAGGATCACGCGGTACGCGAAGACCGCCGCGACCGTGGTGGCGGCGGGCAGGCCGAAGACGATCAGCGTGCCGATCAGCCCGCCGTCGATCCCCCCGATGCCGCCGGGGATCGGCAGCAGGCCGCCGAGCTGGCCGATCAGGTAGCCCATCAGGACGAGCGTGATCGCCGGCGACTCGCCGAACGCCTTGAAGCACGCCCAGATCACGGCGTTGTCGAACACCCAGTAACCGAGCGATCCGGCGATCACGCGCCAGTCGCGCCGCAGCAGGATCCGGCCGGCCTCGCGCACGCCGTCGCCGAGCGCCTCGATCGCGATCGCGAGCCAGCGCCGCCAGCCCTGGAGCTGGCTGCGGTCGCGCGGCGGCCGCCGCGCCGCGAACACGCCGACCCAGGCCACGGCGGCGATCGAGACGATCGCCAGCGCGGCCGGCAGGAGCGTCAGCAGCACCGACCGGTGCGGCCCGACGCCGAGCCACATCACGACCCCGAGGACGGCGACCGCGACGAAGTTCGCCCCGCTCTTGATCACGAAGAACGCGACCGTCCGGCGCGCGATCTGGTCCGCCGGCATGCCGCCCTTGCGCAGCGCCCACGCCCCGAGCGCGAGGCCGGCCGCGCCGCTGGCGGGGACGATCGAGCCGACCGCCAGCTCCGACATCCCCAGCTCGTAGCTGCTCCGCCACGACATGCGCGGGCAGAACACCGGCTTGAACATGAGCACGTAGGAGAGGCAGGAGAGCAGCTCGAGCCCGACCCCGACGGCGAGCCAGCCGAGCCGGGCGTCCGACAACCGGTCGCGCACCTCGCCCAGCCCCGGCGCGAACCGGGCGACCGCGGCGACCACGACGAGCAGCCCCGCGACCTGCAGCGCGCGGCGGCGCAGCCGACGGCCCTCCAGCTCGGGCGGGAGCGGCTCGGGCGGCGGGATGTACTCGACCTCGACCGGCACGCGCCCGACGGTAGCGGAGCGCCGAGACCACGCGGCACTGCAGCTCGGCCGCCAGTCGCGGGAGCCGATCCGCCGCGCCCTCGAGCACGTGGCGCTGGATCAGCGCCCAGCTGCCGCCGGCGACGATGAGCTCCCCCAGCGTGGGATCGTCGCCGGGCCGCAGCGCACTCCGCCGCGGCGTGAGCGTGAGCGCGAGGCGGTCGACGGCGTGACGATGATGCGCGGCAGCCGCGCGCCCCGCGGCGTAGACCTCGACGAACCACGCGCGCGCGGCGTCGGGCTGCTCGGCGGGGAACGAGAGCAGCACCCGGAGCGCCGCGTCCACGCCGGCCTGCCACCCGCGCTGGCAGACGATCGCCGAGCTCATCCGATCGAGCAGCCGCGCGAAGGCGGCGTCGCACGCGAGCAACACGGCCTCCTGCTTGTCGACGAAGCCGTCGTGGAAGTCGGCCCTCGGGACGCCGGCCACCGCAGCGAACTCCGCAAGCACGCCGTTCTGCCGGGTATCCGGCCGGGTCGTCCGCGGATAAGGTCAGCCGGATGGTTCCGCGTGGACAGAGGCGTGCCGGCGCGCTGTACCGGCGGCTGCCCTCCGGCAACCACGGAATCGGCCGCGCCGAGATCGAGCGCAACCAGCGCCAGCGGCTGCACGGCGCGCTGATCGCCGCGGTCGCCAACCACGGGTACGTGGACGCCACTGTCGCCGACGTCGTGGACCTCGCGGGCGTCTCGCGCACCACCTTCTACGCGCACTTCAAGAGCAAGGAGGAGTGCTTCCTCGCGACGCACGACCTCATCGTCGAGCTGGGAACCGAACGGGTCTCGAGCGCCTACCGGTCGGCCGAGAGCGCGCGCGACCGCCTGCGCGCCGGCTTCGATGCGTTCGTCGACGTCGTCACCTCCGATCCCGCGGCAACACAGCTCGTGATCATCGAGGCGCTCGCCGCCGGGCGCGAGGCGGTCGCGCACTGGGAGCGAGCCGCGGCGTCGTTCGAGCGCATGTTCCGCCAGAGCTTCGACGAGGCGCGCGCCGCCGGGCCCGTCTCGGACATCACGATCTGCGCGATCGTCGGTGGAATCCGCCGCGTCGTCTACCTGCACCTGCGCGAGCGCCGGATCGACGAGCTCCCAGCGCTCGTCGACGACCTCCTGGACTGGGCATTGAGCTACCAGGCGCCCGCAGTCAGGCCACCGGCACGTCCGCGGGCCCCGGCCGCCGCGGAGGACCTTCGCGCCGTGTCGACCGCGGCCGCTCCCCCGCCCGATCTCGCGCACGCCCGCGCGCTCTACACCCAGCGCGAGCGGATCCTGCGCGCCGTCGCCGCGCTCGTCGCCGAGCGGGGCTACGCGAAGCTCACGATCCCACACATCTCGGCCACAGCGGGCACGTCGAACCAGACGCTCTACGAGAACTTCAGCGGCAAGGAGGAGGCGCTGCTCGCCACCTTCGACGACTTCGCGGTCCGTGCGCTCGCCGAGACCGGTGCCGCGTTCAACTCGATGCCGACCTGGCCCGACGCGCTCCGCGAAGCGCTGCGCACGCTGCTCGCCTTCATCGCATCCGAGCCGGCGTTCGCGCGCCTCGCGTTCTTCGAGCTGATGACCGCCGGCAGCGCCGCCCAGCAGCGCTCCGAGCTCGTGCTCGACGCCTTCGCCGGCTTCCTCCAGCCCGGGTTCGAGCGCTCGCCCGACGTGCCCCCGGTCGTCGCGCATGCGATCGCCGGCGGCATCTGGAGCGTCGTCCACAACGAGATCGCGCACGACCGGCTCGCGCAACTCCCGGCGCTCACCCCATCCGTCGCCTACCTCGCGCTCGCTCCGTTCCTCGGCGCGAGCGACGCCGCCGAGGTCGCACGCAAGCGTCGTCGCGGCGGGCGCCGAACGCGGCGCTCGGCCTAGACGCTCGCGGCGAGCGCGCGGCGCAGGCGCGGCGGGACGTGCAGGTGGTGCAGGCGCGGCTCGGGCGCCGGCTCGCTGACGGTCAGCCGCTCTTGCGCGACGACGACGCGCGCGGCCGCCACGACACGCGGGTCCAGCCGGACGCCGGCCGCCGCGTCGAGATGGCTGAGCGCGTCGAGGTGCCCGATCCGCGGGCTCCCGTCGGCGGTGAGCGCGGCCCACGTGCGGGCGACGGCGGCGATCCGCGCGGACTTCGGGATCAACCCGCCGGGCAGCCCGGCCGGGCCGCCGGCGCCGTTCCACCACTCGGTCACGTGGCCGGCGGCGCACGACGCCTCGCTCCAGTCCACGACCGCGTGCCCGAGGTGCTCGCCGGGGTCGCCGCTCGCGTCGCGGGCGTGGGCGAGCTGGATCACGGCGTCGAGCTCGCGCCGGTCGGCGCGGTCGAGGCCGAGGTGCTCGGCCATCGCGGCGCCGTAGCGGCGCGCGGCGGTGAGCGGGTCCAGGCGCGCGACGGGCCGCGTCCTCGCGACGAACGTCAGCGCGCTCTGCGGCAGCACGGCGACGAGGGCGAAGAGCGCCAGCGCGATCAGCCCGTACGAGCCCGAGAGCACGACGGTGACCGCGCCGAGCAGAGCCATCACGGTGCCTGCGAGGAATGCGTCGCGCAGCATCTCGACGAGCGCGCGCACCGGATGCCCGAGCCACAGGGTTCCGTAGACGGCCGGGCCGACCGCCCAGTTGACCACGAGCTGCAGCAGACCGGCCACGAGCAGCCACGCGAGCGCCTGGGGCGCGGTGGGATCGGGCGCGAAGTGCTGGAGCAGCACGGCGCCGGCCAGCGTGTACCAGCCGTAGGCAGCGAGGTTGGCGAGGTTACCCGCGCGGAGCAGGCGCTCGCGGCCGCACAGGGCGTTGACCGCGATCGGCGGGAAGATGACGGCGAGCGCCGCGAGGGGGCCGGCGAGCGCGACGGCGATCAGCGCGAGCGCTGCGGTCGCGTCGAAGTTGATCCCGCTGGGCAGCGGGACATCGTGCCGGACCGCGATGACGGCGAGCGCGCACAGCACTGCGAGCAGCAGCGGCTGATCCCAGTCCGACGGCGGCGCCAGCACGATGTACGCGGGCACGAGGGCCAGCGCAGCGCACCCGTGAATGCCCAGCCCGAAACGTTCGCGCATCGTCAAACGGTGGCGTTTACCGGCCGGCACAGCGGTATCCATATCAGTTGGAGAGTCGGCGCGTCCGAGAGATCCCTTTAGGACCGCCCGCGCGCTCGACTAGCAGCGGAAGCCGCTCATCTTTTCCTCCGGTCGTGTGCCGGCGATCGCCGGCTGGTTGTCACCCCACCTGCGGCACGGTATCCGAGACGTCTACAGAACGAAACGCTCAGAAATCTTGTAAACCGTCAAAACGCGATCGTGTCGATCTCCAGAAATCTGGAGATTTCAGCATCCCAGCGGGTTTCGACGAACTGCACGTGCTCGGGATGCTCGTTGTACGAATCGTAGGCAATTCGATCCGCGAACTCCATCGTGAGCCCGAATCGGTAGTCGTTCTTGGGACTGACCTCGCGCATGAGCTCGAACGCCTCCACGCCGGGGATGCCTTCCAGGCGGCGAATCGAGTCCAGGAAGTCCAGCTCCTCGGCGGATCCCTCGGGGTGGGTAAGCGTGAAGACTACGACGTGTCGTATGCGTCCGTCGGTCAGGAGGGTCATGCGGCGGGAGCCTAGAACGCGGCGCCGTCGACCGCCCCGGCGCGGACCGCCGCGCGCCATCGGCGACCTGCCGATCGACGGCGAGCGCCTGCCGGCCGACGGGTTCTTCTGAGCTGGGGGCGCGTGGGTTGACGCCGTCGCACGGCGCGCGGATACTCGGTTGTCCGTCGTACGCGCGACTGAAGGGAGTTGGATCCATCCACGCACGCGTCGCGTTCTACAAGCTGCGGTCCGGCACGTTCGATCAGGTCGTCCGCATCGTCGAGGCCCCCGGAGGGCTGCTGGAGATCTTCCGCGGCCGGCCCGGGTTCCAGAGCTACGAGCTGATCGCGGCCCCGAGCGGGCTCGTCTCCGTGTCGCACTGGGAGTCGTCAGCACAAGCCGACGTCGCGACACGTGCGGCTGCGGCATGGGTGGCCGAGAACATCGACGACCTGATCAAGCTGCAGCAGAGCGACATCGGCGAGGTCCTCCTGTCGACGGAGGCGGCGACCGCAGCGCATTGAGGCCGGCGGCGTCCTAGCGCGACCAGCCCTCGAGGCGGCCGCCGGGGAAGCTGAGCACGCGCGGGGCGCCGACCACGCGGACGGCGACGAGCTGCTCGGGCGTCTCGAGCATCAACCAGCGTCCGTCGGGCGACCATGCGGCGCGGGGGATCCGGCCGCGCGTCGCGAACAGCTCGCGGCCGGCACGCACGGTCGAGCGTCCGCCGGCGCGCGAGATCCGCGCGAGCGTCGGGCCGGCGGGAGAGAACGCGGCGGCGGTGAAGCGCTCGCGCGGGCGGCTACCGATGCGCCGGCTGCGACCGCGGCGCAGGTCGAAGACGCGGATCTCGCGCGAGCCGGCAGCGGCGATCAGGCGCCCGCCGGCCGACCACGAGAGCGCCCGCGTGCCGGCCGGGACGTCGCCGTGGCCTCGCTCGAGCAGCGCGCCGGTGTCGACGTCGCGGAGCTGGAGCCGCCCGCCGGGGCTGACGAACGCCAGCGCCTGGTCGCTGCCCGGGCGCCACGCCGGGATGGCGGGGCCCGCAGCGGCCAGCGGCCGGTCGCCCGTGCCGTCGCCGGCGACGACGCGCAGCCTGCTGCCGTCGGTGAGGTACGCGACGCGGTAGCCGTTGGCGGGCGACCAGCGCGCCGCGCGGATCCGGGCCGGCGCGTCGATCTGCCAGCGCACCTCGCCCTGCGGGGTGAGCGCGGTCAGGCGCGTGCCGCGCCAGGCCGCGATGAAGCGCCCGCGCGGCGACCACGTCGCGCCGTCGTAGCGGCCGAGGCGCGTGCGGCTCCCGTCGTGCCCGACGACCGCGATCCCGCCCGCGTCGCGGACGAGGAGCCGGCCGGCGGCGGGCAGCCGGTTCGCGGGCGTCGCCGCCGGCTGCACGTCGCGCTGCGGAGGATCGACTCGCTCGCGCACCCACTCCCCGACGGCCGCGCCGGGCGGCGTGACGGCGACGGTCACGCCGACCACGGCGACGAGGACGGCGACGGGCGCCCGCCGCCGCCAGCGGCTGGGGCGCGCGGCCGGCGCGGCGGACCGCATGACGGCCCACGCCCGCCGCTCCGCGTCCTCGGCGTCCGGCAGCGGCGCCTGCTCGAGCCGCGTGCGGAGGTCGTCGCTCACGACCGGGTCTCCCCCGCCGGGACCGGCGGCGCCTGCGACGGACGACGCAGCTCGTCGCTCGCGACCGGATCTCCCCCGGTCGGAAGGCGCGGCGCCTGCGACGGACGACGCAGCTCGTCGCTCACGTGTCCAGCTCCCCCGCGAGCTCGTCGAGCGCTCTGCGCAGGCGCGAGTTCACCGTGCCGCGTGGCACGTCGAGCAAGCCCGCGATCTGGCCCGGCGTGTAGCCGAGGAGGTGGCGCAGCACGACGACCGCGCGCTGGTCGGGGCCGAGCCGCGCGAGCGCCGCGACGGTGTCGTCGTCGAGCGTGCGCGGCTCGGTCGCGATCGGCTCGGGCAGGCCAGCGGCGGCGACCTCGTGCCGCGCCGCCCGTGCGCGCACGAAGTCGACCGCGCGGTTGACCACGATCCGGTGCAGCCACGGGCGGAACGGGCGCTGGCGATCGAAGCTGTCGAGCCGCTGCAGGGCGGCCAGGAACGCCTCCTGCGCGATGTCCTCCGCCGCCTGCGCGTCGTGCGTCACGAGCCAGGCGGCACGGTGGATCGCCGGCCAGTGGCGGCGGAACAGCTCGGCGAGCGCCGCCTCGTCGCCGCGGTCGACCGCGCGCAGGAGCGCGGCGTCTCCGCGCCGGTGCGCGCGGCGTGCACGCGGCATGGGCACCGCGATCGACTCGGCGTCGCTCATGGGCACGCCGACGCTACGGCTTCACGCCAGCTCATGCACGCCATACGGACGCGGGAGGCGGGGAGGTCCCGGTATGGGTTGTCGGACCTGCCCACGGGCGCGTCCGCATGGGGCGGGGGCGCAGCGGGTCGTCGTGGGTCCCCGGACGCCGGTGAACAGCGGGCATCGAGGGAGCGGGTTCGGCCGGTTTCCCGGGACGATTTGCACGTTGAACATCTATGTGATGCACAACGTGCAAATCGCTCCGCGCGCGGGCGGATTCGCGGGTGATTGTCGCGTTGACCCCAATAATTGGGGTCAACGCGACAATCGCTCGGGCCCGGGGCGCGGTTCCGCGGAACCGCACCCCGCTCCGGACCTCCCTCAATGCTGCCGTTGACGTTCGCCGGCGTCGCCTGAAACGCCCGCGCACCGAAACGGCGCTAGCGCCGCGAACGCGAGCGATACGACTTCATTCCCGCCGCCGCCGCCAGCCGGCCGCGAAACCCGCGGCGTCGTGCTCGACGAGGCCGCCGCGGACGCGGTGATCCGGCGCACGCTCGGACACGCCGACGCGCCCGAGCGTGCAGCGGCGAACGTCGGCTCAGACCTGTCGCCGGCGGCGCACCGGGACACCCGGACCCAGTTGATCGCCGAGCCTGGCCCGTACGAGCCGGAACTGGTCGAGGCGCTGTACGAGTGCCTGGGCCCGCGTTCGCGCGGGTCGGCGCGCTGGACGCCCTCGACGCGCGGGCTGTCCGCGGTCCTGCGCCTCGTCGCCGCCGGCGATCGCGACGACGCACGCCTCAGAGCTGGTTGACGGTCCCGCCGATGCTGGCCCGCTTGGCGTCGGCGCCGGGATCGGACGCTTCGCCGGCGCTCCGCTCGCGCTCGGACGTGCGCTCAGGCGTATCCCCGCTCTGCTCCCGCTGGAGCCGCTTCCGCTCACGCCGCCGTGCGAGCCAGTTCGGCTTGCGCTTCGATCCGCTGGTCATGAGCCGCCTCCTCGACGTGTACGCGCTCAACGCTACACCCGGCAGGAGCCGGGGCGGGTCTAGAATGCTGCGTACAAGGTGGTTTCACCGCTCCTGCGAAGCGACTTCGTTTCGTCCCGGCGACGGAAGCGCCGTCTCTCATGAAATGCGAAGGAGCGCGTCATGCGCAATCGCCACCTCCCACGCGTCTGCGCCAACTGCCAGGCGCCGATGGCCGGCCAGGAGAGCAGCTGCTGGCGCTGCGGCGTCGAGTGGGCGCCCGAAGCGGAGCCGGGGACGAGGCTGCGATTGGTCTCCAGTCAGTCCCTCCCGGAGCCCGCGCCGTTGGCCGCCGAGGTGGCCGTGCCGCTCCGCGCCGCGGTGCTCGCGCGATGACCGGCACGAGCATCACGTTCCGGGTCGACGCCGCCGAGCACCGCGAGCTCGTCACCCGCGCGGAGCGCGAGCGCGTGAGCCTGTCCGACTACATCCGCGTACGGCTCGGGCTCCGCGGACAGGGGTCGGAGGCCGACGTGCAGATCGACGCGGAGGACGAGACGCTCCGAGCGCAGCTCGTCGACCACGAGCGGCGCATCCACGCGCTCGAGGACGACGGCGCCCGCAGGCAGGCAGCGCCCGCAGCCGGCTGAAGGGCGGTCCCCGCCGCGCGCGCCGGTATCGTCCGCAAGTGGAGTCGATACGCCCCTCCCGGGGTCAGGGAATCCGGTCGAACGCCGGAGCTGACGCGCAGCGGTAGGGATGCGGAGCCGGCCAGACGCCACTGGACCCTCGGGTCTGGGAAGGCGGTCGCGCTCCAGCGCATCCGAGCCCGAAGACCTGTCGACTCGCCGCCGGAGCCTCCGGCGGTACCGACAATCGCGGCCCCGCGACACCGGGCCGCCGGCACAGGAGACGGACCCCCATGACACGCACCGCGCTGTTGGGCTTTCCCCGCATCGGCGCCGATCGCGAGTTGAAGCGCGCGCTCGAGGACCATTGGGCCGGACGGACCTCGGACGCCGAGCTGGAGGCGGTCGCGCGCTCGCTGCGCGCGGCGCACCTGCGGACGGGAGCGGAGGCCGGCATCGACATGCTGCCGGTCGGCGACTTCGCCCTGTACGACCACGTCCTCGACGCCGCCGAGCTCGTGGGCATCACCGCCGAGCGCCACGGCGCCGGCGATCTCGCCGCACACTTCCGCGCCTGCCGCGGCGCCGACGGCGTCCGGCCGCTGGAGATGACGAAGTGGTTCGACACGAACTACCACTACCTGGTGCCCGAGCTGCGCGCCGGGCAGGAGCCGCGGCTGAACGCCGGGAAGTGGATCGCCCACCTGGCGGAGGCGCGGGAGCTCGGCGTCGCCGCCCGCCCCGTCGTGCTCGGCCCGTTCTCGCTGCTGCTCCTGTCCAAGGGCGCATCGCAGCCACTCGCGCTGCTGCCCGCCCTGACCGAGGTCTACGCGGAGCTGCTGCGCCTGCTCGCCGCCGCGGGCGCGAGCGAGGTGCAGCTCGACGAGCCGTGCCTCGCGCTCGACCGCTCCGCGAGCGAGCTCGACGCCTTCGCCGCCGCGTACGGCGGGCTGGACGAGGCAGGCGGGCCGGCGATCTGCCTCGCGACGTACTTCGCGAGCCTGCCGGCGCCCGCGCTGGCCCGCGTCGCGGCGCTCGCCCCGGCCGAGCTGCACGTCGACCTGGTCCGCGCACCGGAGCAGCTCGGCGCCGTGCTCGCCGCGCTCCCGCCCGGCACGCGGCTGTCCGCCGGCGTGGTCGACGGACGCAACGTGTGGGCGGCGGACCCCGACCGCGCGCTCGACCTGCTCGACCGCGCGGCCGCCGCGCTCGGC
>DATHJG010000537.1:0-3099 GCA_035489875.1 Solirubrobacteraceae bacterium
ACCTTGAACGAGCCGGTGGGCTGGAGCGTCTCGAGCTTCAGGTGCACGCCGTCGCCGAGCGCGGGCGCGGGCACGAGCGGCGTCGGGCGAAGGTGGGCCGCGACGACCGCGGCCGCGGCGTCGAGGTCTGCGGGCGCGGGCGCGGCGACTGCGCGCACGCTCACGCGAGCGCCCCGCGCAGCGCCCCGCCGACCTCGGCGACCGCCTGGCGCGAAAGCTGCGACTTCGCCATCCAGCGGAAGAAGCCGTGGATCGCGTCGTCGTAGCGCCGCAGCTCGACCGGCACGCCGGCGGCCTCCAGCGCGCGGGCGTACGCCTCTCCCTCGTCGCGCAGCACGTCGTGGCGCACAGTCAGGACGAACGCCGGCGGGAGGCCCGCGAGGTCCTCGGCCCGCAGCGGAGAGGCGTCCGGCCGGCGGCTGTCGGCGCCGTCGAGGTACAGGTCCCAGTAGCGCTTCATGCCCAGGGCGGTCAGTCCGAACCCGTCGGCGGACTCGCGGTAGGACGGCGTGTCGAGCGCGCTGTCGCAGACCGGATAGACGAGCGCCTGGAAGCGCAGCGGCGGCCCGCCCTCGTCGCGCAGCCGGCGCGCCGTCACCGTCGCGAGGTTGGCGCCCGCCGAGTCGCCGGCGATCGCCAGGCGGTCGGGGTCGCCGCCGAGCTCGCGCGCGTTCTCCGCCAGCCAGGGCACCGCGGCGCGGACGTCGTCGAGCCCAGCGGGGAACGGATGCTCGGGCGCCAGGCGGTAGCCGATGCTCGCGATCAGCGCGCCCGACGCGTTGGCCAGCGCACGGCACAGCGGGTCGAACCCGTCGAGCGATCCGATCACCCACCCGCCGCCGTGCGCGTAGGCGACGAGCGGCAGCGGCCCCTCGCCCGCCGGGCGAAACACCCGCACGGGGATCGGGCCGCCGGGGCCGGGCACGGTGATCTCGCGCACCTCCGCGACCTCCTCCCCCGGCCCGCTCATGATCGCGGCGTCGTGGTCATTCGCCGCGCGCGCCTGGTCGACCGGCACGAGGTGCCCGGGCGGGCCGGGCGCGGCAGCCATCTGGTCGACGATCGACTGGATCTCCGGATCGAGCACGCCGGGAAGCCTACGGCCTTGACGAACGTCCATCGCGGGCGCTATTGCTCATGCCTGCCGATCGTTCCGCCGACTCCTGCATCCGTGCTTCGCACCCGACCCAACCGCTGCCCCAACTGCGGCGAGCACGTCTCGCCCTACGCGGCCGGCTGCGCGATCTGCGGCGCCGACCTCGACCCGGACCGCACGAATCACGTCCCGCTCTCGCGCCGGATCGGCTCGGCGTGGGACGCGTTCAGCGTCCGCACGGACCTGATCATCCTGGCGATCGTGGTCGTCGTGGTGCTGTCGTACCTCGCCGCGGGCCGGGTTTAGGGCCCGTCCAAGAAGTCGGCACACCCGGACGACGACCGTGGATACTTGGACGGACCCTCAGAACCCCCGGCGCTCGCGCGCGCGGACCGCGGCCGGGTCGCGGCGGTCGCGGTGACGGCCCTCCACGACGGCGTGCACGACCCACAGCACGCCCAGCAGGACGACGAGGATCGTGGCCCAGATCACGTCCAGCGGCGAGAACGCGCCGAGCGCGGCGAAGAAGGCGAACAGGGCGATGACGGCGAGCGCGAGGATCCAGAAGGTCTCGCGCATCGTCTCGAGCATGCGCGGCACGGAGGCAACCTCCTCAGCGATGAGTCGGGTTCGTGCGGATCGTAGCAAGCGAACCGCCGTGGAGGCGACCGCTACGTGAGGCGGTCCAGGCCGGCGCGGATCGCGCCGGCCAGCTCGCTCAGGTGCGACTCGTCGACGATCAGCGGCGGGGAGACGGCGACCGCGCGCAGGAGCGGGCGGACCAGGACGCCGGCCTCGCGTGCGCCCGCGGTGACCTTGCCGACCGCTCCGGGGTCGGCGGCCAGCGCGTCGTCGGAGAGCGCGACCGCGCCGAGCAGGCCGACGCCGCCGCGCACCTCGCCCACCGCCGGGTGGGCGGCCAGCGGGGTGAGCGCGTCGAGCAACGGCTCCTCCAGCTCCTGCCCGCGCGGGATCAGGTCCTCCGCCTCGTACGCGTCGAGCACGGCGAGCGCGGCGGCGGCGCACGTCGGGTGGCCGGCGTAGGTCGCGCCGTGGCGCAGCATCGGGCCGCCCGGGTGGTCGAAGAACGGCGCGGCGATCGCGCCGTCGACGATCACGCCGCCGAGCGGGAGGTAGCCGCTCGTGACGCCCTTGGCGAACGTGATCATGTCCGGCCGCACGTCGGGCCAGCGCTCGATCCCGAACCACGTCCCGAGCCGCCCGAACGCGCAGATCACCGAGTCGATCACGAGCAGGACGCCGTGCTCCTCGCACAGGTCCGCGATGCCCTCGATGTAGCCCTCAGGCGGCGGGTAGAGGCCGCCGGCGCCCAGCACCGGCTCGCAGAAGAACGCGGCGACGCGGTCCGGCCCGACGCGGAGGATCTCCTGCTCGAGCGCGGGCAGCGAGTCGTACGCGACCGCGGACGTGTGCGGCACGAGCGGCCCCCAGTTCGCCGTGTTCGCCTCGATGCCGCCGATCGACGTGCCGAACGCGTGCGTGCCGTGGTAACCGTGCGTGCGGCTGATGATGTGGTTGCGCTCCGGCTGCCCTTGCAGGATCCAGTGGCGGCGGGCCAGCTTGGCGGCGGTGTCGATCGCGTCGCCGCCGCCGGAGGCGAGGAAGACCTTCGCGTCGTCCATAGGGGCGAGCGCGGAGAGGCGGGCGGCGAGCTCGTTCGCGGGCGGGTTGGAGAAGTCGCCGAAGGTGGAGTACGCGGCGAGGCGGTCCATCTGCGCGGCCACCGCGCGCGTGATGTCCGGCCGGCCGTGGCCGAGGTTGGCGTACCAGAGGCTCGCGGTGCCGTCGAGGTAGCGCTTGCCGGCGGCGTCGAAGACGTACACGCCCTCGCCGCGCTCGATCACGAACTCGGACCGCGAGACGGCGCCCATGTCGGCGAACGGGTGCCAGAAGGAGGTGGTCATGGTGGTGGGCGTGTCGTCGGCGATGGCCATGAACGCACGGTAGTGCCCTGGTCCGGGTGGCTGCGTCCAATCCGAGGG
>DATHJG010000538.1:0-5116 GCA_035489875.1 Solirubrobacteraceae bacterium
CCAGCGTGTACATGGTCGCGGTCAGCGCCGGATGCCAGCCGCGCCGCGCGGCGGCGTCGACCGCGACGGCCGGCAGGACGAGCAGTGGCAGCGCCGGCGGCGGGAAGTCCACGACCGCGAGGAACCCACCGACCGCGGCGATGAACGCGGTATAGACCGCTGCCGACGACGTCGCCGCCCCGCGCCCGTCGGAGGCGACGCGCACCAGCACCAGCGCGACGCTCGCGGCGAAGCCGAGCACCGGCAGGTAGAAGACCTCGTCGAACTGCGGGACATCGGTGTCGTACTCGACGGTGGCGAAGCCTGCCGATGCCAGCACCAGCGCCCCGGCGATGGCAGTCAGTGGCCGCGCCCAGGGCTCCGGCCGCCCGGCGAGCTCGGCGAGGATGGCGGCGGCGAGGGCGAGGGTGCCCGTGATGCCGAGCATGTGCGGCGGGCTCCAGATGACGGCATCCCGACCGAACGCCACATGCCACGCGTTGTCTATCGGTCCGGAGGCGAGCGTGACCGCGACGCTCAGCAGCGCCAGTGTGAGGGGTTTGTGGCGCCAGACCGCCGAGGTGCCGTGCCGGCGCGTGACCAGCAGCGCCCACAGCGTCAGCGCCGCGCCGGAGGTCGCGATGCCCGCGTAGATGGCGATGTGCGGTGCGATGAAGAAGTCGTCGCGGCCGCGCTCGGTGTGCCATGCGTCGTCCCAGTAGCCGCCGGCCAGCGCCGACATCGCGCCGGCAAAGGCGATGGCGACGACCCACAGCGGAACGGCGAGACGCTGATGCTCGATGGGCAGCGTGGACGGGCGGGCGGTCATGGGCAGGTCGGACTCCGAGGCGAGATCTCCCAGACATCTGTACTAGAGCGTTGCACACAATGCAACATGGCGTTACAGTAGTGGCATGGTCAAGGCGCTGACACCGAAGGCCGAGGTTCTTCGCGCCGCGCAGCGGGTCTTCGAGGAGCACGGCTATGCCGGGGCGACCATCGAGCGCATCGCCGCCGAGGCCGGCGTCTCGCGCGTGACGCTGCACCGCCGCGGCCTGACCAAGGACGCCCTGCTCGGCGAGCTGGTCGCGAGCGCGACCGAGGACTACCGGCGTGCGATGTGGCCGGCGCTGACCGGCGAGGGCACCGGCGCCGAGCGGCTCGCGCATGCGCTCGAAGCGCTCTGCGCCTCGGCGGAGGAGCACATGGCGCTGCTCGTCGCGCTGCGCGCGCAGACCGACGGCGTCTTTCACCGCGACGACGAGGAGGAGGAGGCACTGACTCGCACGGTGTTCACCGAGCCGCTGGAGAAGCTGCTGCGCGACGGCATCGCCGACGGCTCGCTGCGCGACGTCGACCCGCTCGAAACCGCGACCGTGCTCTTCAACCTCGTCGGCTGGACGTACATCCATCTGCGCACCGGCCACGGCTGGAAACCCGAGCGCGCCCGGCGCGCGACCCTCGACCCGGTGCTGAACGGGCTGCTGGCGCCGACCACCGGCGGGGCGAGCGGCGCTACTCCTCGGGCAACTTCCCCTGGCGTTTCTCGAAGCCGCACCGGAACGTCTCGGGCTGGCTGACCGGCTTCGACCCCGCGAACCCGCCCTTGTCGCCGTTGTCGTAGACCGTCACGTACTGCAGCGTCTCGGGCGACGGGTTCGCCGGCTGCGGCACCGGGTCGGGCTCGCCCGCCTTCGGATCGCCCTTCGCGCCGTCCGACACGCCCTGCGATCCGGCGGCCGAGGCGCCGGCCTGCGTCGTGACGAGCGTCGCGCTCATCTCCCGCCGGTCCTTGAGCCCGTCCGAGGCATCGACGTCCTTGGAGGAGGTCAGCTCGGAGTCGTCGATCGTCGACGCGAGCTTGACCCGCGGCGCGGCGCCGACGAGCTGTGCGGCGGTCGGGAGCCAGCCGCCGGCGTCGACGCACTTCTGGGTCGCGTAGAAGTAGTCGTTGCGCCCGCTGTCCTCCGGCGGCACCGGGTACGGCGACGCGAGCAGGCACCAGGTGCCGAGGTCGACCGCCGTGGGGTTGCACTTGCCCATCAGGTCGTTCGCCGTGCGGCCGCCGACGCGGTCGGCGCGCTTCGCCGCGCGGACCTTCGGGATCACCGACGCCGGGAACTTCTTGTGCTTGTTGAGCTTGAGCACGCCGAACGCCTTGGGCTTGGTGCTGGCACCGGTGATCGCGCGCTTCGCGGCATCGGCGGCGCCGGTGAGCGAGGCGGTGAGGGCGAGCATGGCGACGATCAGCGCGGCGGCGCCGGCGTGACGGGAGAGCAGGGATTTCACGGGCGCCTCCGTTGGACGTAGGGGATGCGATTCGGGTCGTGTACGGCGATGACCGCGAGGTCGGTACGGCGCTCGCGGCGGCGGTGGCCGAGCGCCAGCGACGTGCCGGCGAGCGCGCCGATCAGCGCCATCGCCAGCAGCCAGGGCGCCAGCGGCGTCTGGTCGTCGTGGCGGAACGCGACGGCGGCCTGCGAGGACTCCGGCGCCGCCTCCTCCTCGCGCTTCTCCTCCATCACGCGGACCCCCACGCCACCCGGCGGGATCGGGCGCGCGAACGCGCCGCCGGGCGGCGGCGGGGCGGCCGGGACCGCGGGCGCGCGCGCCGCGGCGGGCGGCGGCACGGTGTCGAGCGGCGGGGGCGGCGGAGGCCGCACCACGGGAACGGGACGGGCCGGCTTCTCGCGCGGGCGCTCCTGCGGTGGCGGTGGCGGTGGCGGCGGGGGAACGGGCGGCGGCGCGCTCTCGGCGGCGGCGGGCGCGGGGGCCGGCGCGGGCGGCGTCACGGCCCCCGGGCTGGTCGCCGGGCGCGTGAAGCGCTTGGAGTCCAGCGGCCGCGTGCCGCACGGGCGCTGGACGCTGCCCGCGAGCACCGTGACCGGCACGGTGTGCACGAGCCCGCCGGCACGGATGGTCACGGTCGTCGTGCCCGCGTTGAACGGGCAGAACAGGCCGGACGCCGCGTCGCTGACCACCTTGTCCCCCGGCCCGATGAACGGCTTGCGCAGGTTGGAGGAGAGCGGGTCCTGGCGCACGAAGTCGCCGATGTCGGGATCCGAGGACGTGAAGCTGTACTCCGGCGCGATCCGGGTCGAGCAGCCGGCCACGAGGCACGGCGCGGGCGGGAAGACCGTGTACGGGTCGCTGCCGGGCGGCTCCGGGTTGCCGCCGCCGGCCACCGCGCCCCAGCGGTCGCCGGCGACCGGACGCCGGCCGAGGCCCTGGAACAGCGCGGGCCGGCTGCGGCGCAGCAGCGTGCCGTCGACCGATTGGGCCGTGAGGTCCTCCACCACCGGCAGCAGCCGCACGCCGACCGGCGCGCGGTTGGTGCGCGGGTCGCGCCTGGCGGCGTCGATCTCGGCGAGCAGGTAGCCGGCGTCGCCGAACAGCGCGTCGGGCCGGTTGCCGGAGACCTCGCTGACCGGCGAGCGGTAGCCGAGCGTGCCGGTGCCGTACGCGGGGATCGTGACCGCGCCGCCGCTGGGGATCGCCCCCGCCCGGTTCTCCTCCGGCCGCTCGTAGAAGTACGCCGAAGCGCCGCCGTCGACCAGGAGCTGGGCGATCTCGTCGCCGTCGCTCGCGACGTTGAGCGACGGCGTGAAGCGCGGGTTGAGGTCGCGCGATCCGACCACGATCGCCGGGATGCCCTTCGCCTTGGCGTCGGCGAGCACGGCGGCCAGCCACGGCTTCTGGGGCTCGGGCGGGTTCTGGTGCGGGTCGGCGGCGGCGAGCGAGCCCGCGCCGTTGTCGATCACGATCACGCGCACCGTTCCCTCCGCCCCGGTCGAGTCGAACGCGTAGTGGGTGCGCGCGCCCGGGCCGGGCGGCTGGCCGGGGATCTTGTCGGTGCCGACCCCGGCGGGCGCGGGGCCGCCGCCGAACGGCGCGGGCGCGCCGGCGAACGCGGCCCGGAACGCGTCGGGGTCGTCGCCCGCGGCCGGCGCGGGGAACGCGGCCAGCCCGCCGCCGGCGAGGAGCTCGGCATAGCGCGCGGCCTCGGCGCCCGGGCGCACGGCGCCGTCCGCCGCGATCCGCCCGCCCGTGTAGAGGAACGCGCGCGGACCGCCCGGCTGCGCGGTCAGCCCGGACGCCGCGCGCAGCGCGCCGCTCAGGAGCCGGTCCGGGCCGATGTCCTGGTTGCGCAGGTCGGCGCAGTCCTGCGCGCAGGCGGCGTGGCCGCCGATCGCCAGGCGCACAGGCCCGCGAGCGATCGGCGTGTCCGCGGCCGATATGCCCGGCGGCACGGCGGGCTGGCCGTCGGGCGCGTAGCGCGAGACCGCGGCCGTCTGGGCGCGCGCCCGGTCCGCGCGGCCCTGCGCGCTGCGGCTGCCCGAGCCGCGCCCGGCGCTGTCGGCCTGCCCGCTCCAGCCGCCGATCGCCCAGCCGGCGCCGGACGCGTCGAGCACGAGCGCCGCGACCGGGTCGGACTTGACCGGCCGGTCGGGTCCAGAGCCCGCGAACGCGGTGCGCTGCTCGTCGCGCCAGCCGCCGGCCGTCTCCCGCAGCAGGTAGCCGTCGCCGGGCAGCGCGTACGGCGGGATGATCGGCGGCGGCTCGTTGGGATCGGTGTCCGGGATCTCGTCGGGCACCGGGTACGCGAGCCGCGGCACGACCGCGGCGACGGCCCGCACGCGCGCGCCGTCGCGCAGGGCGGCGAGGGCGACCACGGTCGCCCCGGGGAGCGGCTGGTCGGCGAACCGCCACGGCGCGCCGGGCCCGTCGCGCTCGATCACGACGCCGGCGCCGGCGGCGACCGCGCCGCCGTCGGGCAGCCCGGCGACGGCGACGAGCCGCGGCGCCGCCGGCAGCCCGGCGAACAGCGCCCGCACGCCCGCGTCCGGCCGCCAGCCGCCGCCGTCGTTGACGAGCAGGTCACCGCCGGCGGCGACGAGCGCGTCGCGGCCGGCGAACGCGACCTGCGTGAAGTCGGCGGTCGCGAACCCGTCGGGCAGCGGCTCTTGGATCCAGGTCTTGTCGTAGCGCAGCAGCACGCCGCCCTTGCCGACCGCGTAGCCGCGATACGCGTCGCCCGGCGCGAACGCGACGTCCATGAGGTTGCCCTCGAAGCCGATCGGCGCGCCGGGGTCGCGCTCCCACAGTCCGGTCTCCCGGCGCCACATCCACATCGCGC
>DATHJG010000539.1:0-6381 GCA_035489875.1 Solirubrobacteraceae bacterium
GCCATGCCATTCAACGTCGGACCGCTCGAGCTCGTGATCGTGCTCGTCATCGCCCTGGTCATCCTGGGCCCGAAGCGTCTGCCCGAGGTGGGCAAGTCGATCGGGAACGGCATGCGGGAGTTCAAGGACGCCATCAGCGGCAACTCCAAGGACGAGGACGAGGACGAGATCACGACGCTGAAGTCCTCCGAGCGCACCCCCACCTGATCGTCCGGGGCGCCCTCCGCGCCCCTGCTAGCGTCCGCCCCTCCCTGATGCGGATCGCTCGCTTAATGGTGGATCAGATCGTCGCGCAGGCCCGTGACGAGGCGCCCGACGAGTGCGTCGGGATCATCGGCGCGCGCGACGGCCGCGCCGTGACGGTCTTCCCCGTCCGCAACGCCGCAGCCAGCCCGCTGCGCTACGAGATCGACCCGCGGGAGCAGCTCCGCGTGTTCGAGGCGCTCGACGACGCGGAGCTCGAGATCGGCGCGATCTACCACTCGCACACACGCTCCGCCCCCGAGCCCTCGCAGACCGACATCAACCTCGCGTTCTACCCCGACGCGCTCTACGTGATCGTCGGCGTGGCCGAGGAGGAGGACGACGTCCGCGCGTGGCGGATCGTGGACGGGCAGGTCTCGCCGGCGCCGCTCGAGGTGGAGGAGAGCTGACGTGGAGCCGCCGCTCGTGTGCCCCGCGTGCGGCACCGGCGGCGCTCTGAGCGAGCGGTTCTGTCCGCGCTGCGGCTCGCCGTTCGTATACGCGCGTGGCGTCGCGGACTCGCCGTCGCCGCGGGAGGACGAGGCGCGGGTCCGCGCCCGCAAGGTCCATCCGCCCTACGCCGAGGGCGAGCCGGTGCGGGTCGCGACCGCCCAGAACCAACCCGAGGCCGAGCTCGTCCAGGGGATGCTGCTGGAGGCGGGCGTCCCGTCGCTGGTGCGCCGGTCCGGCGGCTTCGACGTGCCGGACTTCCTCGCCGCCGGAGCGCGCGACATCCTGGTCCCGCGCGGGGGAGAGGAGGTTGCGCGCGCGGTGCTGGGAACCCAGCCGGGCGCGCCGCCGCGCGCGCAGGCGCCGCGCCGCCCGGCGCGCGCCTGGGTGCGCGCGCTGGCGTTCGTCCTCGCCGCGCTCGTGGTCGCGTCCGTGGCGACCGGCGTGATCGTCGCGATCCTCGGCGGGTAGCCGCCGGCTCACAGACCGCGGGCGGCCTTGTGCTCCTGCCAGCGTCGGATCATGTCCGGCAGGTCGGCCTGGACGAACGCGAAGAACTCGCGCGTCTCCGCGAGCCTGCGGCCTGCCGGCCGCTTGCGCTCCTCGTCCTGAGCGAGCGAGACCCCACCATCGCACCATGCCCCAGGGCATTTCACTCAAGCCGGTCGGGCAAGCCGAAACGCTCGAAGACGTCGGCGGCGAAGCGCTCTCGGGCGGGGCCCCGCGTGTACGGGGTGACAAAGGAAGTGACCTCGGTCGCCCGGGTGCCCTCCAGGGTGAGAACGTCGAGCGAAAGGGCAGTGTGGCTCTGCGTCTCCGCATCCCAGGCGTAGCAAGCAAACGCCAGCTGCCCGTTGGCGCGGGCCGGGACGAGGCGCCACCGGTCGCGGAGCGCATAGCGGGTAAGGAAGAGCGCGATCGCCTGGTGGCCGCGGTACCACGTTGGGAGCGGCGGCATCGTGAACGTGGCGTCCTCGACCAACATCGCGAGGATTGCGTCGACGTCGCCTTGCTCCCACGCATCGACGTAGCGCTTGACGAGCTTGCCGAGACCGTCATCGCCTAGCGCGCGCAGGGCGACCTGTTGGCTTTGGGCTGGAAGCCTCTCGGCCGCAGCCTTGCGCGCGCGTCGGAGCGCCCCGTTCACCGATGCGACCGTCGTTTCTAGCGTCTCGGCCGCCTCGCGGGCGGAGAAGCCGAGCACGTCGCGGAGGATCAGCGCGACGCGCTGGGTGGCCGGGAGGTGCTGCAGCGCCACGATAAAGGCCAACTCCACACTCTCGCGTCGCTCGTAGCGGGCCTCGGGGGAGGAGTACCCATCCTCGAGGCCCAGCATCTCATCGGCGTATGGCTCCACCCAGACCGACTCGATCAGCGGCTCGCCCAGATCATCGCCGGGATCGGCGGCCGGGCCCTGGTCGATCGGGAGTACCCGTTTGGGCCGCCGCGAGATCAGATCGAGGCAGGTGTTGGTCGTGATTCTGTAGAGCCACGAGCGGAGCGAGCTGCGCCCGTCGAACTTCGCCAGCCCGCGCCAGGCGCGCAGGAGCGCGTCCTGGAGGGCGTCGTCCGCGTCGTGTACCGAGCCGAGCATCCGGTAGCAATGCGCGTGGAGCTCCTTTTGGTGGGGCTCCACCAGCCGGCGGAAGGCGTTGTCGTTTCCCTCGCGTGCCGCGTCCAGCAGCTCGCGCTGCCGTGCGGTCGCGATTCTCGGGTCGGCGTTCATGCCTCTGGGAAGTTAGACAAGGCATGTCCGGCGCTTCATTGATTGCCGGCGGCTTAGCCGCGGCGGTCAGTTCCGCCGCGCTCTGCAGTCCTTACATAGATGGACTCGGAATCAAGCGAGCGGGAAGGCATCGAGGGGGCGGGTATGACCGACCCGGCGCGGGCCAAGGCCGGGCGCCGCGAGTGGGTCGGGCTCGCCGTGATCGCCCTCCCGTGCGCGGTCTACGCGATGGACCTGACCGTGCTCAACCTGGCGCTGCCGGCCCTCAGCGAGGACCTCGCGCCAAGCAGCTCGCAACTGCTGTGGATCGTGGACATCTACGGCTTCTTGGTCGCCGGGTTGCTGATCACCATGGGAACGCTGGGCGACCGGATCGGCCGCCGCCGGTTGCTCCTGATCGGTGCCGCAGCGTTCGGCGCGGCCTCGGTGCTCGCCGCGCTCTCGACCAGCGCAGAGATGCTGATCGCGGCCCGCGCGCTGCTCGGGGTGGCGGGCGCGACGCTGGCGCCCTCGACCCTGGCGCTGATTCGCAACATGTTCGCGAACGCGCAGGAGCGCACATTCGCGATCGGAGTCTGGATCACCAGCTTCTCCGGCGGAGCCGCGATCGGGCCGCTGGTCGGCGGCCTGCTCCTGGAGCGTTTCTGGTGGGGCTCGGTGTTCCTGCTGGCGTTGCCGGTGATGGCACTGCTGCTCGCGGTCGGTCCAAGGTTGTTGCCCGAGTTCCGGGATCCTGAGGCGGGCCGGTTGGATCTCATCAGCGCCGCCGCATCGCTGCTCGCCGTGCTCGCGGTGATCTACGGTCTCAAGCAGATCGCCCAGGACGGCATGGGGTGGATGCCGGCCCTGGCAATCGCGGGCGGCCTCGCCATCGGAACGGCGTTCGTTCGCAGGCAGGGAACGCTGGCCGATCCGCTGATCGACCTGCGGCTCTTTCGGGTGCCCGCCTTCAGCGGGGCGCTCGCCGCCAACACCCTCGGCTTCTTCGTCAACTTCGGCATTGCCGTCTTCATCGCCCAGTACCTGCAACTGGTGCTTGGGCTGTCGCCGCTGGAAGCGGGGCTTTGGACCGTGCCCTGGGCCGGCGGCTTCATCGTCGGCTCGATGCTGACCCCGGCGATCAGAAGCCGGATCTCGCCCGCCTCCACGATCGCCGGAGGGCTTGCGCTCGCGGCCGCCGGCTTCGGGCTGCTCACCCAGGTCAGCGGGGACTCCTCGCTCGAGATCCTCGTCGCCGGTTCCGTCGTCCTCGCCCTCGGTCTGGCGCCGGTCTTCACGCTGGCGGCCGACCTGATGGTGAGCGCGGCCCCACCCGAGCGGGCCGGCGCGGCAGCGGGGATCTCCGAGACGAGCTCCGAGTTCGGCGGTGCACTCGGCATAGCAGTCCTCGGCGTCATCGGCACGGCCGTCTACCGCGGCGAAGTGGCCGACGCGGTCCCGGCCGGTGTCCCGCCCGACCCAGCGAAGGCCGCGCGCGACACGCTCGGGGGCGCCGTTGCGGCGGGGGACGAGCTCCCCGACCCGTTTGGCCCCGAGCTGGTCGATGCGGCCAGCGACGCGTTCACCCAGGCGCTGCAGATGGCCGCAAGCCTTAGCGCTGCGGTCGTAATCGCGGCTGCTGTCCTCGCCTGGGTGCTGCTCCGGCGCGTGGGGGCGGGTCCGGAGGTCGACGAGCAGCGGGGGCTGGAGGTTTCGCCGATCCCGGATCGCACGCCGTGTTTGCAGACGCGAGCGAGGATCGCCGAGGTGCCCGACGAGGCTGGAGGTTGAGAGAGATGAACGAGAAGGAGAACAACATGAGCTTGAGCACCGACAAGGTGAGAACTTCGATCGCGGTCTCCGACATGGCCAACGCGGCCGAGTTCTACGAGGGGAAATTAGGCCTCATCGTTGGCGAGGATCAGTCCGACGAGAGCCGGATCTATCTGTGCGGAGGCGACACGTCGCTCCACATCTATGAGTCGCCGGCTCACGCCGGCAAGGCGACCGCAACTCTGGCGACCTGGTACGTGGCTGACCTCAAGCACGTGGTCGGCGAGCTCGGCTCCAAAGGCGTCACCTTCGAGCGCTACGACGATCCCACGCTGAAGGCCGACACCAAGGGAATTCATGAGCTCGGCGACGGCAGGGTCGCCTGGTTCAAGGATCCCGACGGCAACACCTTCGCGATCGAACAGTAGATCGACAGTCCAGGCCCAGCGCACTCGATCGGGCGGGCGCCGAGCGGCGGAGCCTGAGCCCCGAACGCCGTCCGACCGGGATTTCTCGCACCGCTGCTTCCGCGTGAAAGAAGCCGTCTCGACCGAGCGCGTCTCCCTTCCGCATCGGACGAGCAGCAGAAGCGCCCCCTCGCTCGACGGAGTCAGGCGGAGTCAAGTCGCGCACGCCTGGTACCGGACCGGTGGATCGGGGCTAAGTCAGCGCGATCGCGTTGCTGATCTTGATTTCCTCGTTGCCTGTGGTTTTCGGGACCCCGAGACGGAATACGGCGATCGCGCGCCAGACGATTTGCGAGTGCGGTCTGAGTGGGGTTGCAGGCGTTTTGCGGGGCTCGTTCGGGCGTCGGGCGAGGGGTCCGCGTCGAGGCCATCCAGAAACGTTCGGCTCTCGGCGAGCGCGCGATCGATCAGCTCCCCCGCGTGCGAGAAGTCGATCGGTTGTACGTGCTGCGGGCACAGTGGCGGGAGCACGACGACGCGCGCGCGCTCGCGGTAGAGCTCGATTTCGACGCGCAGTCGCTGCGCGAGCATCACGCTCATGGCGAGCAGCAGCATGTCGAGCGCTCCGCGTGGCGGCGCGTCGAGATCGCACGCGAACCCGGTCGGAAGCACGTAGATCTCCTCGGCGCCGAGCTCGATCGCGTGCGAGAGCGGCGTGTTGTCGCATACGCCCCCGTCGATCAGCAGCTGCCCATCGAGCGACACCGGCGCGAACACGCCGGGGATCGCAGCGCTCGCCATCACGGCGTCGACGGTCGGGCCGGCCGAGAGGCGCAGCTCACGTCCGCTGAGGACGTCGGTGACGATCACGTGCAGCGGCACGCGGGCGTCCTCGAGCCGGTCAAAGCCCGCGTGTCGGGCGATCAGCCGACGCAGGTTGCCGTCGGGCACGAGGTGACCGCGGAGTCCCACGAACCCGAGCAGCCCGGTCAGCGGCCTGATCGGGAAGATCGTGCCGCGGTGGAGCCCCCGCCACACCTCGCCGAGCTCTCGGGCGGTCTGCACCGTCGGCTCGCGCGAGGCGATGAACGCTCCGTTGATCGCGCCGGCGGACGAGCCGACGATCAGGTCCGGCGCGATCCCTCGTTCGAACAGCGCCTCCAGCATCCCGACCTGGACGGCTCCGAGGCTCGCCCCGCCTGACAGGACGAACGCCCGGCTCACCCGGCCGTTTGGGGCTCCAATCATCTTGCGGATTGGTACCGCGATGGAGCCTCCGCGGTCATCGAACCTTTGATCGGCTGCGCCGGGTCAAAGGTTCATGCTTTGAGCGGCTGGGGCAGTCCGACCCCTCAGTGTCGGACTCCTGCTTTGTATCGCGCGGCGTATGGGCGGCGCCCGAGTCGGCAGCCCTGCTTCGCGCGGGAAGCAGGCGTCCCGGGTCGGCCAGATGACATGCCGCCTTGGGACGACACGCGGTCGTCTGGGTGGGCACAGAGCTCTGAGCCCGGTGCCCAAGCCGCAGCAAATGGCGACCGGGACAGAAATGACGCACTCGGCCACCAACTGCTCGAGCCCGTAGCCCAGGCACGGGTCCTCGGGCCGGCGCTCGAGCCGAACGAGCGCGTGCGCCAGGGCGGCGGCCTGCTGGTTGATCGCCACCGCTGAGTTGATCGCGATCCGCCACTCGCTCGGGGCGGTCATAGCCGTTCTGCCCGCCGGCGGGCACGGTCACGACTCCCTTACACCGGCCTCCTGGAGCGCGGTTAGCGTGCGTCGCGCCAGCCCAATCCGACATGTCCG
>DATHJG010000540.1:0-3290 GCA_035489875.1 Solirubrobacteraceae bacterium
GGCCGGGAAGGTCTACGGCAGCCTCACTCCCAACCAGAAGACCGTCAAGCTCACGCAGAAGCAGGCCGACGAGATCAACCGCGCGCTGGTCAGCTCGCGCAAGGGAGGCGTCGCGCCCGAGCCGGTGGGTCGCGAGGTCTCCGCGTTGCAGGTCGCGCGCCTGGCCGAGGATATGGGCGTGATCCGCCAAGGCCGCTTCCTCGAGCTGATGGAAGAGAGCGGGCGCCTCCAGAAGCCGAAGGGCACGCACGCCTGGCAGAACCTGACCAAGCGCGTCGAGGACTCCACGCGCATGGCCACGTTCCTGGGTGGACTCCAGCGCGGCATGGGCCCGCGCGAGGCTGCCACGCGCGCGTCGAAGATCCACTTCGATTACGGCGATCTGACCGCGATCGAGAAGCGCGTGCTGCGCCGCATTGCGCCGTTCTACACGTTCACCGCACGCAACGTCCCTCTCCAGGCCCGCTATCTGGTCACCCGCCCTGGCAAGGCAGCGACCCTTCAGAAGGCGCGCGAAGAGGGCGCCAAGGCCGCCGGCCTGCCCGAGGGCTACGAGGAAGGTCTCGACCCCTTCGAGATGCGCCAGCTTGGGATCCCGATCACGATCGGCGGGCGCACACAGACCGTCTCGACGGGCTCGCCGTGGGTCGATCTGAACGAGGTCGTCGCCGGAGGGGTCGGCGCCGTCGAAGGCTTCAAGAGCGGCGGCGTCGTCGGCGCGGTGAAGGGCGGCATCGGGAAGGGGACGACGGCGGCCGTGCGGCGCGCGATCGAGATCTCCGGCGGCCCGGAGAAGCTGATCCCCGAGCTGGTCCTGAACTACTCGTTCTTCTACCGCGACGAGATCGAACCGTCCGATTCGCCCGAGGTCCGCGCGCCGGAGTGGGCGCAGTGGATGGGACGCAAAACGCCGGGCTGGGCGAAGGCCGTCGGGCTGGCGCCGTTCGTCGACTCCGAGGGCAACGAGACCGTCGGCTGGGGCAAGAAGACCGACTACGCCTTCCGCAACCTCGCGATCGGCCCGTTCGGCGTCGTGCTCCGATCGCCGCCGTTCGGCACCGAGGGCCGCAGCGCGCGCGACATGACGCCGACGCAGTCAGCGCTGACCAGCTTCGGCGTCCGGACCAAGGACTACCGCCCCGACCAGGCTGAGCTGACCGCGCTCTACAAGACGCGCGACAAGGTCAAGGCCGACATGGACCGGCTCAACTCCCGGCCGCATCCGACGCAGCGCCAGGCCAACGGGCGCCCGTATCTGATCAACGCCGATCACCCGACAGCCCGCTACAAGGCGCTCTCAGACGCCAACAAGGCGAACGAGAAGCGCATCGACGAGCTGCTGCGCAAGGTCAAGCCCAAGGGCTTCGTCAAGGGCCGCCCGGTCTCAGAGGTCTCCGGGTCCACTGCTGCACCGGGGGGCATCGCTGTCCCCGCTCCGCGTAGCGCCGGCTCTGGGCCGGCGATCGCGATCCCCCCGCCCCGCTGAGGGAGGTCACATGGCCAACTACCGCGCCGAAGCTCGGCGCGCTGCCCGACGCCACGGCGTCGACCCCGGCGTCTTCGAGCGTCAGATCCAGCAGGAGTCCGGCTTCGCCGACGACGTCATCACCGGCCGCCGTTCCTCGCCAGCGGGTGCGAAGGGGATCGCTCAGATCATGCCCGCCACGGCTCGGGGCTGGGGCGTCGATCCGCTCGATCCGATCGCGGCGCTCAACGCCGCCGCGAAGAACATGGCGCGCTACGTCAAGCAGTACGGCTCCTATGAGAACGCGCTGCGCGCCTACAACGCGGGACCGGGCGCGATCGAGGCGTCCAAGGGCTACGCCGAGACGAACAACTACGTCAAGACGATTCTCGGCGGGAAGACCCCGAAGCCGCTGGGCAAGTCGAAGCCGAACGGCTCGACGACCACGACGCCGAAACGTCTGGACTTCGATCCGGGCGCCGCGACGCTTGCCGCGCTACAGCAGCTCAACCAGCGCGAGAAGCCGACGGTCACCGCTCCGGCGATGCCCGCGTTCGCGGCCAAGCTCGCGCTCCCTCAGGGCTACTCCGCCCCGCAGAGCACCGGCGCTCCACAGCAGCGCGAGAAGGTCGATCTGAACGCCGCGCTACAGACCGCGCTCGGCGAAGCGATCTCGAACAAGACGACCGGCGGCCAGACCACGACGACCGCCAACAAGAAGGCGAAGCTCAAGCCGGGCGGCAACTACTCCGGCACGACCAAGCCGGTCAACCAACTCGCGCAGCTCGCGGCTCGAGTCGCCGGCACATCGGTCACGTCGGGCAAGCGCGACACCGTCTCGACGGCATCGGGCGGCGTCTCAGATCACTACGCCGGCAACAAGACCGCCAACGCGCGCGACATCAGCGGATCGCCGGCTCAGATGGACAAGGCGGCGGTCGCGATCGCCAAGGCGCTCGGGATCTCCTACCGCAAGGGCCAGCCGCTCGTCGCGAACGTCAATCGCAACGGGTTGCGCTTCCAGATCCTGTACCGCACGGACGTCGGCGGCGACCACTTCGACCACATTCACGTCGGCGCTCGGCGCCTGTAGGAGGTTCGTATGGGACAGACCCCCACCTTCGCCGTGCCCTGCCCGGAGCTGGGCGATTCGGCCAATGTGCCAGCCGACGTCAAAGCGCTCGCCGAGCGGCTCGACTTCGTCATTGGCGCGAGCAGGACGTTCCTCACCGGGATGTCGGTCCTCATCCCTGGACTGATTCGCGTCCCGCCGGATGACGGCAGCCGGATCGACGTCATTCCGGAGACGACAGTGCCGGTTGGTGCGGGCCAGACCGTCCACCTGCTCGGCGTGCGTCACGCCATCAACGGCCCGGTGGGCACGTCGGTCACCTTCGATTTGCACTCCAATCAGTTCCCAGTTCTGGCGAACATGGTCGTCGACCAGTTCACGACCAATACCGACCTGCCCGTACCGAGGGCCATGCAGGACGGCGAGCGTCTACAGCCCTGGGTCACGTCGATCGTGGGTGCGCCGAGCGGTCTGTCGCTCACGTTCTACCTCGAGCACACGCTCATCCTGCCGGCGTGAGCATGACCCGCAAGGAAGCGCTGCGGCGCGAGGCTATGCGCGAGCGCGACGAGGCCCGCACTCGCAAGGACTGGCACGCCGCGCAAGAGGCGTACGAGCGTGCCAAGCGGCTCGAGCTTCCGATCGCCGACAAGCTCAGAAACGCGCGCGACAAGGCGCGTCAGCGTGTCATCCGGGCCGACCGGCTCGAGCGCTGGGCCGAGCGCCGTGTGCGCCGCATGGAGCCGCTCGAGC
>DATHJG010000541.1:0-7598 GCA_035489875.1 Solirubrobacteraceae bacterium
GGAGGGTAGACGTTGTGTCCCCGGCCCGGCAGGCGGGCGCCGGCGAACGTCAACGGCGTGCATTGAGGGCAACGCGGTTGGGAGTTCGACTTCCGTGGGAACGCCCGCTTTCGCGAGCGATTGTCACGTTGACCCCAATTATTGGGGTCAACGTCGCAATCGTTCCGGCGCGAGGCGGTTCGCGCAGCGATTTGCACGTTGTGCATCACATGGATGCTCAACGTGCAAATCGTCCCGCAGGCCGGGCCGAACCCTCTTCCTCAATGCCCGCCGTACACAAGCCCCGGCGTCACCACGCGGCCTGATACAAGGCGCGCACCTCATCCCGCCCCGCCCGCGGGGGCGTGTGGTCGAGCTCCGCGCGCGCCGCCGCCGTGTCAGCGGCCGCGTCGAGCGCCGCAACCTCCACGCCCAGCTCGCCGGCGAAGGGCAGGCGACCGTGTGGTGGGAGCGGCGGCTCGCCGTCGGCGAGCACGGGATCTCCGACCTCGTGCAGCAGACCGCCGAGCTCGTCGTGCTCCACGACGGCCGCGTCGGCGCGGCGTCCACCACCGACCTGACCGAGGACGGGCTGCAGCGCGCTGCCGCGGCCGCGAGCGCGCACGCCGAGCTCGACCGCGAGCCGGTCGACGCGCGCCGGCTCCCCGATCCTGCCGAGGGACGGCGGCACGACGGCTGGGACCCCGGCGTGCTGACGCTCGATCCGGTCGCGATCGCGGGCGAGCTGGCCGGCGCGGCGGGCGCCGGCCTGGCGATCGAGCTGCGCGCCGGCGCCGCGCGCGTCGCGATCGCTTCCACCCGCGGCATCGCCGCGTTCGAGCAGCGCACGTTCGTCTCCGCCGAGGTCCACGCGCCAGGGCGTCCGCTCGCCGCCGCGACCGGGCTCGCCGGGCTCGACCTCGGCGCGCTCGTCGCCCGCGCCGAGGCCGGCTTCCACGAAGGCGCCCCGCAGCCGGCCGAGGCGGGCGAGCCGGCGGTGGTGCTCGGGCCGGTCGCGGTCGCGCAGGTGCTCGAGGCGCTCAAGCCCGAGCTGGCCGGCGCCGAGAGCCTCGTCGCCGCACGCCGCGGCACCCGCATCGTCGCGCCGTGCGTCAACCTCGCGGATTCGCCGCGCTTCCCCGGCACGCTGCTGCGCAGCTACGACGCGGAGGGCGTGCCGCGCCAGCCGGTGCCGCTGATCCAGGACGGCGTCGCGCATCGCTTCGTCGCCGACACCGCGACCGACGGCTCGACCGGCCCCGCGACCCGGCCCGGCCACGCCGAGCCCTGGCCGGAGCACCTCGTGCTCGTCGGCGGCGGCGCGGCGGACGTCGCCGAGCTGGCTGCGCCCGTGGAGCTGGGCCTCCTCATCCCCGCGTTCCTGCCCGGCGACCACGGCTGGCTGCTCGACGGCGCCCAGATGATCGAGGGCGGCGAGCCGACGTGGGCCGTGAACGGCGTCGCCGAGATCGACCCGCTCGCCGTGCTCGCGGCGACCGAGGCGCTCACGACCACGCAACAGGTCGTGCCGACCGACGACGATTCCGCGCTCACCATCGGCGCGACGCTCGCCCCGGCGCTCCGCGCGCGCGGCGGCGTGACGATCGTCGGCTGACTAGAGCTTCAGCAGCGCGATGGTGTTCGCGGCGAACAGGACCGCGAAGAAGATCGTCCAGCGGTCCAGGTTGCGCTCCATGAGCGAGCCGCCGGTGGTGCCGCCGGCGACGCCGACGCCGAACGCGCCCGACATGCCCGCGTCCTTGCCCGAGTGCAGCAGGATCAGGAAGATCAGGGCGACGGCGATGAAGACCTGGACGACGGAGAGGATCGTGTACATCGGCGGATCAGGGTACTACGCCGGCTCCTCGTCGAGCTCGTCCAGCGCGTGCAGCAGCTCGACCGCCTCGCGCCGCAGCTGGCGGTCCAGCTCGCGCCAGTCGGCCTCCGACAGCTTGCCGGTCCGGTAGTCCATCTCGGCGTCGCGGATCTCGCCGTACTTCGCGTCCCGCGCGGCCTCCAGGTCGGCGCGCGCGGCCCGGTCCGCCGCCTCGTGCTCGACCCGGCGCCCGGCGCGCAGCGGCGCGCTGATCGCCAGCACGGCGACGGCGACCAGGATCAGGACCAGCGCGATCTCCACTAGTGGGCCTTCTCGCAACGTTTCACCCGAAATCGGCGGCCGCCGATCACCGCCAGGCTGTGTCCTCGACCCTTGAAATACCAGGGGTATTCCTGCGGGTCTGCGTCCTTGCCTGGCGGCGCCGGCGACCGGTCTTTCGGGCGCAACGTCACGAGAAGACCCACTACGCGCGTTCGAGCTCGCGCGCCACGCGCGCGAGGCCCGCTGCCGTGGCCGGCCGCCGCGCACGGGCGCCGGCGGGCCAGAGCGTGATGAGGGCGCCGCCGACCACGATCAGCCCGCCGAGCCAGATCCAGCTCACCATCGGGGAGACGATGAACCGGAACGTCGCGGCCGGCGGGGCGTCGGTGTAGGAGCGGGTCAGGCCGCGGAGCGCCTCGGCGAGCAGCAGGCCGCGGTCGCCGGCGGACAGCTCCTTCGCGTCGGTGAACACCTTGTCACCCTCCACGATCCGCGACCGCAAGCCGCCGATGTCGGGGCTCACCGCCGTCCACAGGTCGCGCCGGAGACCGGCGCGCAACGCGACCTCGCTGGTCGCCTCGCCCTCGAAGAAGCGCGAGACCGGGCCGAGCTCCGGCGCCATGCTCGGGAAGTAGGACTTGTACGTGTCCATCACGTCGACCGGCCCGTCGCCGCGCTGGACGCGCAGGCGCGCGCCGAAGTCGATCCGCTCCAGCCGCCCGTTGCTCGCTGCGACGACGCGCGACGTCGGCCGCTCGTATGTGATCGCGTAGTCGCCGACCCGATCGGACTGCCCGGCCCGCAGCTCGACCAGGTGCTGGGTCTGGAACGCCGACGAAGCGGCGATCCCCACGAACAGCACCGCGATGCCCGCGTGCACCGTGTAGCCGCCGTAGCGCCGGCGGTTGCGCCGCACCAGGGCGACCAGCGCACCCGGGATGGAATCACGCGACATCGCGCGCCGCGCGTTCACCCCGCGCCACAGCTCCTGCCCCACGGCGCCGAGCACGAACGCCGCGAACGCGAACATCAGCAGCGCGGGCACCGAGCTGGTCACGCCCGCCGCCACGAGCGCCAACAGCACCAGCAGTCCCGCCCCCGCCGGCAGCGCGAAGTTGCGCTTGAGGTTCGCCACGGTCGCGCGCCGCCACGCGATCAGCGGCCCGATCCCCGACAGCAGCACGAGGATCAGCGCGAGCGGCGTGACGTAGCGGTTGAACCACGGCGGCCCGACCGACGCCTCCTCGCCCGTCACCGCCTCGGAGATGAGCGGGAAGAACGTGCCCCAGAACACGACGAAGCACAGCGCCACGAGCACGAGGTTGTTGAGCAGGAACGCGGCCTCGCGCGAGAGCAGCGAGTCGAGCCGGTGCTCCGACCGCAGCGACTCGGCCCGGCTCGACACCAGCGCGATCGACCCGGCGATCATCACCCCGATCAGCACGAGGAACGGGATCCCGAGCGTCGACGCGCCGAACGCGTGGATCGACTCGAGGATCCCCGAGCGGACGAGGAACGTGCCGAGGATCGCGAGCACGCCGGTGGCGAGCACGAGCGAGACGTTCCACACCTTCAGCATCCCGCGCTTCTCCTGGATCATCACCGAGTGCAGGAACGCGGTGCCGGTCAGCCACGGCATCAGCGACGCGTTCTCGACCGGGTCCCAGGCCCAGTAGCCGCCCCAGCCGAGCTCCATGTAGGACCAGCGCGCGCCGAGCATGACCCCGACGCCGAGGAACAGCCAGGCGGCGAGCGTGAACGGGCGCGTGCTGCGGATCCACTCCGACCCGAGCCGCCGCGTGATCAGCGCCCCGACGGCGAACGCGAACGGCACCGCGAACAGCGTGTAGCCCGAGTACAGCATCGGGGGGTGGATCATCATGCTCGGGTGGCGCAGCAGCGGGTTGAGCCCGGTGCCCTCGACCGGCGGCACCGCGAGCGTGGTGAACGGCGACTCGAGGAACACGAGCAGCCCGCAGAAGAACGCGCCGAACCCGAGCAGCACCGCGGTCGCGTACGGCGCCACCTCGCGCAGCTTGCGCTGCGTCAGGAACAGGATCGCGCTGCTCCACAGCGACAGCAGGAGCACCCACAGCAGCAGCGATCCCTCCTGCGAGGACCACACCGCGGTCACGCGGTAGAACAGCGGCGTCGTGGTCGAGGAGTGGGTCGCCACGAGCTCGAACGCGAAGTCCGAGCGCACGAACGCGAGCTCGAGGATCAGCATCGCGACGGACGCCAGCCCCGCGAGCGCGTAGACCGACCGGCGGCCCGAGTCGACGTACTCCCGCCGTCCGGTCCGCGCGCCGTAGACCGAGGCGCCGATGCCGTAGAGGCAGATCGCCAGCGCGGCGGCGAGGCAGATGAAGCCGGCGGACGCCAAGGCTCAGGTCAGGTCTTGGGCTCGGCCGTGAACTTCGACGGGCACTTCGTCACGAGCGAGTCCGGTTGCCCTTCGAAGGTCGCGCCCTGCTTGCGCACGTCGACCACGATCTCGCGCCCCTCGCGGAACGGGTCCGGCACCTGACCGACGTAGCGGACCGGCACGGTCGGTCCGCCACCCTTGCGGTCCTCGACGCGGAACGTGTGCACGGTGCCCTTCTTGTCCCAGCTGTCCTTCGCCACGCGGCCGGTCAGCTGGTAGGTCTTGCCCGGCACCGCACCGGCGAGCTGGCTCGGCTGACGCGCCTCGCTCGCGGCGGAGAAGCTCGTGTAGACGAGCGCGACCGCCAGCAGCAGCGCGCACGTCAGCGCGACGATCAGCCGCGTCTTGCGCTTCCGGGACGGGTCCATCGCTCCTCAGTATGCCGACTGCGCGGGCGGGGCGGCGTCGCTCTCCTCCGTCCGAGCGCGGTGCCAGGCTTAACACGAACTAAAGGAATTGGGGCCGAGTTCGGCGAAACCAATCGCGATGACGAGCGTTGTTTCCCATGGACGGCTGATGCAGCTCACCACCCACCTCCCGAAGCGGCGCTCGACGCGCCACGCGCGCCGGAAGCCCGCCCCGCCGGTGAGCCCCGAGGCCGCCGAAACCCGCGACGCGCGTCGCGGCGGCGGCCCCGAGGACCGGGCGCTCTACTCGTGCATGTGCGGCTTCGCCTTCAAGGCGACGGTGACGACCTCGGTCGACTGCCCGCACTGCGGCACCGAGCAGGCCTGGTAGCCGCTCACCCGCGCAGCCCCGGGACGCGGATCACGATCGCCTCGTTCGGATCGGCCTGGTCCGGGTGCCGGCCGTCGGAGGACGGGAAGTTGTTGTCGTTCAGCACGAGCAGGCGGTCCCTGCCGACCGGCAAGACGTCCTCGATCGTCTGGAACGGGAACGCGAACTCGCTCCCCAGCCCGACGTCGCCGGGCTTGGCGTCGAGCGGCACGCCACCCGGGTTGATGTGCAGCAGGTCGGCGATCTCGTGCTTGACGAGGAACCCGTCGTCGCCGACGTCGCGGAAATCGACCACGTAGAGCTTCTTGAACGCCGCGGCCGCGCCCTGGAGGGTGTCGCGCTCGATCACGACGAAGCGGTTGCGGTCGAGCTGGGTGAAGTCCCCGATCGAGTTGCCCGGCGCCTCCATCTGGTACTGCCACGTGCGCCCGGTGTAGCCGCCGTCGTCGGGCGAGTACTCGTAGATCATGCGCCGGCTCTGGTCGGGATCGCCCATCAACGGGCCCTCGAGCATCGGGTACAGCGTCTCGCCGTCGGCGCCGAGCGCCATGCCCTCGAAGCCGTTCGAGCGCGGCAGCGTCGGGCTCGGGTTGAACGGCGCGACCGGCGGGTTCTGCGGCGACTTGACGCCGTCCAACTCGATCGGCGCCTCGAGCAGCTTGCCGCTGTCGTCGGTATGCAGCAGGTACGGCCCGAACTCGTCGCCGAACCAGAGGTCGCCGTGCCGATCCTCCCGGACCGACTCGATGTCGAAGTCGCCGCCGGTGAGCCGGCGGTCGGTGCGCTCGAGCGCGAACGGCACGTGCCCGTCGGGGTCGCGCAGCGAGATGTAGCGGCCGACGTCGATCGTCCCGCTCCCGCCCCGTGCGGTCTTGAAGTCGGGCGTGATGCGGTACATGCGCAGCAGGAAGTCCTTCGAGTTCTCCTCGGCGCCGTAGCCGTTGTCGGGCATCGCCCAGTAGCGGCCGTGGCCCGCGTCGAGCACGGCGGAGAAGCCCTGCACCGGCTGGCCGGGGAACGGCGGCAGCACGCCGTTGATCGGCGTGGTGCCGAGCAGCGTGCCGCTCAGCGGGCCTGGCGCGAAGCTGAGCGCCGGGAGCACGGCCCGCCCTTCGAGCGTGACCTCGTCGGACGGTGTCGCGGAAGCCGGCGCGGCGAGTGCCAGCGCGAGGGAGACGCCGGCGAGCGCGCCGGCGCGGATGCGTGGGGTCATGGCCGGGCAGCCTGCGCTGGCGCGACCGTCCGCGTGTTAGGAGCCGGTGACTCCAGAGGCCGAACCACTCGGTCACGCCCGCGCCCTGGCTCGAATGTACCGATTAGCGGTACAAGAATGTACCGTCTATGCGGTACATCTCAGTCCTCGGGCGCTTCGAGCGCCGGCCGGTCGGCCAGTGGAGAGGCTCGGCGCAGCCACTCGTTGAAGAGCGGATCGACGATGTACCAGCCGCCGCTTCGCTCGTCGACCAATCCGCGCCCCTTCAAGCGCTCGAGCGCTGGACGCACACGTGAGTGGCTCGAGAACCCGTACCGCGTGGCGAGCGGACGACTCGTGATCGTCTCTCCTCCCCGATCGGCCAGCAGTTGGAGCGCGCGAACCTCGTTCACCTCGCCGTCGTCGCCGCTGAGCAGGACGTTGAGGATCGATGCGAACTCCGAGCGTTCGATCGTCTGAACCAGGCGATCATGCGCGCGCACGACCGTCTCGAGCGTCACCGGTTGCCCGGGCGGCGTGGCAGCCCAGCATTCCCACGCGAGCTGCTGGGTGCTGCGCGGGTGTGAGCGCGTGGCGTTGAGCAGGTGCTCGAGTGCCGGCTCGTCGGCCGGCTTGCCGGTCGCGTCGAACTGGAAGTCGAGGTACTCGAGGAAGTCGACGCGACCGATGGTCGGCAGTTGCATCTCTGCCGCCTCTCGGAAGATGGGTTGCCCAGAGTCCTCGAGCATCATCTTGAGTGCGTTGCGGATCGACCCGGTGAAGACCAACGAGACGTGGTTGGCGCCCGAGCTCATGAGCGACGACCGGATGATCGCCAGCGGGTCGCCGGGACAGTGGCGGAGCCGCTGGAATTCGTCGAGGACGATCACGAGGTGCTCAGACAACGAGCGCAGGGAGACAAGTTGGGCATGCAGCGTTTCGGCATCCTGGTCCGGCTTGACGCCCGAGCGCCTCACCGAGCCCTTGATGACCTTGATGTCGAAGCCGATCTCCTTCTCCAACGCACCGATCTGACGCTGAGCGGCCCGCCGGACGCGCTTCACCGGGTGGCCGGTCATTGCATCGTGCACGCAGCCGATGAATCCAGGGATGCTCACGACGCGTTGGAGGTTGACCTTGACCACGTCGAACGGCGGCGCGTCGGC
>DATHJG010000542.1:0-3319 GCA_035489875.1 Solirubrobacteraceae bacterium
GCGCGGCGGGGCCGAACACCTCGAGCGCCGCTTCCTGGATGGCCTGCTTCACCTCGTGGGCGATGCTCTCGCGGGCGCCGTCTCCACCGCGCTTCGCTGTGTCTTCCTGCTGTCGCTCGGTTCCGCCGGTGCCATCTTCCGGAGATCTCGTCTCCTGCTCTGCCATGAGTCCGTCCTCTTTTCGGTCTAGCGAATCTCCAGTTCCGAGTTCACGCTCGGTGAGCTTCGTCCGGCTGCTACTCGGGCGCCGCCTGCGTTTGGGTTTCCTCCTCGCTCACCTCGACGAACGCCTTGAAGCGCATCAGGTCGGCGTTCAGACCGCGGGGCGAGGTGCGGAACAACGAGGTCGTCTTCTCGAACAGGCCTTGCGGCGAGCGGTCGTAGGTGACCATCACCCGGGTGAGGCGATCGCTCAGGCGGTGAAACGTGACGACCGCAGTGGCGTCAACGCCGTCGGTCCTCTTCCACTCGATCCGCTCGTTCGGACGCTCGTCGACGGTGTCGCCGCGCGACATGACCTTGGCGTACTCGTCGAACTCGGTGAACCGGTCGTAGGCCGTCTCGAGCGGCACCGCGACATCGATCGACTCCTCCACCGGCAACGGCCGCTCCCGCCACGGGCGCGGTTGCGCTTCGGCGCCGACACCGACCTTCTCGAGCATCCCGGCACGCGCGCCGGAGACCGACGAGAGCGCGCTCTTCGCAAGCGCCCCCGGACCGCCCGCCTCCTCGATCGCCGTTGTCAGCTTCGGCGCGATCGTGTCCCGCGCCACCTGCGGCCCCCTCGTGACCGCGTACATCGCCGCCTGCCTGGTGGCCCGCCGCGCGACCGGAACGAACACCTCGAGCGCCGCCTGGCGCACGATCTCTCGCAGCTCCTCGCCCAGCTTCCGCTGCTCGCCACCGCCCCCCGCACGCTCCAACGCACGTCCGGCGCCCCCCGCGGCCTCCTGCACCTGCTTCCCGACGCCCTCCACCGCCCCCGTCCCCGTCGCGCCGGACACCGCGCTGGTTGCCCCGCGCGCGGCCGACCCAGCCTTCTTCAACGTCTCACCGGCCGCCCCGCTGGCACCCCGCACAGCACTGGACAGGCCGCTCGCGTTCCGCTCAGGCATCTCAGATCCTCGCTTCCGTCCCCGCTGCCCACGTCCCGGGCGCGAGGGTGTGTCACTAGCGTGTGCGAGACGCTCCTCCCGGCCGCCTGCCCGGGAGAGCCGTTTGTGCTGTCCGTCGGACCACCACGGGTCCGCTCGAACGCGGCAAGGCGGGTTGCCTCACCGAGTCGACGCGCTCGGCGAGATGCGGAGCGAGCGCGGGCACCCGCTGCTGACATAGCGCCCGCGCGGCCGGCCGACGAACTCGTCCTCGACGACGATCGGCGCCCCGCGCAGATAGACGGAGCGGATGCGCCCGCCGAGCTCGATGCGGGCGAACGGCGAGTGGGGCCAGCCGTCGTGCAGCTCGGCGGCCTCGATCCGGCACGGCGCGTGTGGATCCCAGAGCACGACGTCCGCGTCCGCTCCCTCGACCAGCGCGCCAGGCGATCTGCCCGTGATCGGACCCGATCGCGTCGAGCGTGCCGTCGGGTCCAGCACCGCGGACGATCTGGGCGACGCGGACGATGTGGACGTTCCCAAACGCATTCTCGAGTCCGAGGGTCGGGATGAGCGCCGAGACGACGGCAGCACACGCCAAGGTCCAGCCCGCCGTCGCCAATGCCGCGGCTGCCACAAACCCAGCGACGTGCGTGCTCGGAGGCGCGTCCGAAGCGAACGAGGGAAGAGGTCGAGTCGGGCAGTGCGCCGAAGCTCTCGCGGGTGTCGGGTGGTGCGAGCGGACGGGCCGCATCGCCGCGACGCGAACGCGAGCGTCGACACGAACCGGCGCGCCTCGTGGTAATCGGTAGTCGGCCGGCGCGGTTACTTGGGCCTGGCGGCAAGGTGACGCAGCCCGCCCATCGTGCTCGCGAGCGGAAGCAGCGGTGGGCCAGCGGGTCTGCGCCGCAGCTCCAACCACGCGAAAAACCGCAAACTGCTGTTCACAACCCTTCGGGTTGCACACAGCACGACAACGACAACCCATAGGCTCTACCCGAAAGCTCCAACGTGTCCGGCGGACCGGGGGAACTCCACGGTGCGCCGGGCGGTGGTGTGGGCATAGACTGGTGCCGTGGCCGTCGATCATGTCGTGCTGGGGGCCGCGGGTGGCACTGGGTCCGCGGTCGTCCGGGAGCTCGCGGCCCGTGGACAGCGGGTGCGGGCGGTGACACGCGGCGGCACCGCGGACGTCCCTGAAGGTGTCGAGCAGGTGGCGGCGGACCTCGGCACGACCGAAGGCGCCCGGCGGGCGTGCGCTGGCGGGACCGTCGTCTACCACTGTGCACAGCCCGCCTACACGAAGTGGCCTGAGCTGTTCCCGCCGATGACCCAAGCCGTCCTGGACGGCGCGGCCGCGGCTGGCGCCAAGCTCGTGTTCGCGGACAACCTCTACGTCTACGGGCCGCCAGACGGCCCGATGACCGAACAGACGCCGCAGCGCGCCCAGGGCAAGAAGGGCCGCACGCGGATCGAGATGGCCGACGCAGTCCTCGGCGCGCACGCCGACGGAAGACTGCGATGCACGATCGGTCGCTCGTCGGACTACTACGGCCCGCGCGGGACCGGGTCGACCGCCGGCGAGAACATCATGAAGCCCGCGCTGCGCGGCAACCGGGCGCGCTGGCTCGGCTCGCTCGACCAGCCCCATACGCTCAACTACCTGGAGGACATGGCCCGCGCGGTGGTGACGCTGGGCGAGCGCGACGAGGCCGACGGCCAAGTCTGGCACCTGCCAGCCGCGGAGCCCCTGACGGGCCGGCAGTTCCTTGCGCTCGTGTTCGAGGCGGCCGGGCACCCGCCGAAGATCGGCGTCGCGTCGCGGCCGATGATCCGGATCGCGGGGCTGTTCAATCCGTTCCTACGGGAGCTCCACGAGACGCTCTACCAATTCGAGCGACCCTTCGTCTCGGACGCCTCGAAGTTCCAGCGCGCGTTCGGGCCGTTCGAGCCGACGCCGCACCCGGAGGCCGTCAGCCGCGCGGTCGAGTGGTTCCGGCGCCGCTACACCGCCTGACCGGGCACGCCCGCCGAGCCCAAGCTGTCACCAGCCGCGGCGTGAACGAGCAGCAGCAACGCCGGCGCGACCGGCATTCGTTCGCTTCACCTATGAATTGCACTAAAAACGGACAGGGTCACAAGTTGGGTCCGCAGAGATAGTAGGGTGTGTGTACCGGCCGTTTATGCGGGTATGGCAGTGTTCTAGCCTCGATTCGTCGGTAAGT
>DATHJG010000543.1:0-2525 GCA_035489875.1 Solirubrobacteraceae bacterium
TGCAACACGCGGCGCGATTGTCGCCGCGTGACGGTGCCGGAACATATCGCGGTCAACGTCGGCCGCCCGCGCCGGCGACGGGCGCGACTGACGTTGCCGTCACTCCGCCCATCTCGCCCGCCCGGGCGCACAGCCCCGTCCGGACGTCGCCTCCTCAACGCCCGCCGTTCGCCGACGACACCGGCCCCGGTGCCGCCCGAGCAACCCACCACGGCACCCGCGCCGCAACGCGCACCGATCACCCCGAGCCCGCGCTCAAGCCGCCGCCGAGCCTGCCGATCACCGGGAACGCATGCTCGAAGGACTCAACTCGGCCGCGGCGGGAATGGCTGCGCAGCAGCAGCGCCTCGACGCCGTCGCGAACGACCTCGCCAACGCGAACACGACCGGCTACAAGCACATCCGCGTCGGGTTCCGCGACCTCGTCTACACCCAGACGGGCCGCTCCTCCGCCCAGGGCCCGCGGACCGGCGCCGGCGCCGCCGCGGTCGACGCCGGGCGCGGCTTCGCCCAGGGCGCCGTGCAGCACACCGAGCAGCCGTACGACGTGGCGATCCAGGGCGACGGGTTCATCCGCGTCCGCCTCGCCGACGGCAGCCAGGCGCTCACGCGCGACGGGTCGCTCAAGGTCGACGGCGCCGGCAAGCTCGTCACGTCGTCCGGCGCCGTCCTGCAGCCGCCGATCACGTTCCCGCCCGGCATCGACCCGAGCCGCGTCAGCATCGGGCCCGACGGCACCGTGCTTTCCGCCGGGCAGCGCGTCGGCCGGATCGAGCTGGTCTCCGTCCGCTCCCCACAGGGCCTCCAGCCGGTCGGCGACAACGCGTTCCTCGCCACGCCGGAGTCGGGCGCGGTGCGCCCCGCGCCGGCGAGCACGACGCTCAGCCAGGGCGCGCTGGAGATGTCGAACGTCGACATGGCCGCCGCGATGGTGGCGATGATCGAGTCCCAGCGCGCGTTCCAGCTCACGTCGAAGGCGATCCAGACGCAGGACCAGATGTGGGAGATCGCCAACGGGGTCAAGCGCTGATGGACGGATTGCCGGCCATCGCCGACAGCGCGCTCCCGGCCGCCGTGCGCGCCGGGTCGCAGGCCGACAAGCAGGCCTACAAGACCGCGCTCGGCTTCGAGCAGGTGCTGCTCGGCCAGCTCGTCAAGGAGATGACCGCCTCGACGCCCTCCCTCACCGAAGGCCCGCAGGGCGACGCCGTCACCGACGCGATGACGACCGCGCTCACGAACGCCGGCGGCATCGGTCTCGCGCCCCAGCTCTACTCGACCCTGAAGGGGACGGCGCCGTGATCAACCCGATGCTCGAAGCCGAGCTGCTGAGCCACCTCGACCACCAGCTCCGCTCGGCACAGCGCCTGCTGGGGCTCGTGCTCGCGCAGGGCGAGGCGATCCGGGGGCGCGACTCCGAGCGCGTGCTCGCCAAGCTCGCCGAGATCCAGACCGAGATGGGCCGCCGCGGCCGGCTCGAGCAGGAGCGCACGCGGCTGCTGCAGAGCGCCGGCACGCTGCTCGGCCTGCCCGCCCAGCACGTGACGCTGGAGCGGCTCTGCGACCTCATCAGCCGCGACGGCGCCCGGGCGGCGCGCGAGCGCTCGTCCGAGCTGCGCGGCATGCTCGCCGAGATCGCGCGCGAGCACGGCATCAACCGCGCGCTGATGCGCCAGGAGCTGGCGTTCCTCTCCCACCTCGTGCGGCTCGTCGGCGACGACCACGACGGCGGCTACCAGCCCGGCGGCGCGCCGGCCGAGCCGTCGGCCGCGACACCGCTGCACCAGACCCTCGACCTGCGAGCCTGACATGGCGATCTCCTCGTTCTACGGCCTCCAGACGTCGCTGCGCGGCCTGCTCGCCCAGCAGCGGGCGCTCGACACCACCGGCCACAACATCGCGAACGCGTCGACGGTCGGCTACTCGCGCCAGGAGGCCGTGCTGGCCGCGTCGACCGCGCTGGCTATCGCACAGGGCGCGGTCCAGGGCGGCGCGGGAGCGCACATCGGCTCCGGCGTCGACGTGCTCGCCTACCGCCGCGTCCGCGACACGTTCCTCGACCTCCAGTACCGCGCGCAGGCCACCCGCCTGGGCGAGGAGGCCGGGCGCGCGCAGGGCCTCGACCGCGCCGAGCTGGCGCTGGCCGAGCCGTCCGACGACGGCATCAACAAGCAGCTCTCGGAGTTCTGGAGCGCGTGGGCGGACCTCGCCAACGCCGCCGACGACCCGGCCGCCCGCACGAGCCTGCTCGAGAAGGCCGACTCGCTCGCCGACGCGTTCGGCACCGTCGACGCGCAGCTCGAGCTGGTCGGCCAGCAGGCCGCCGACGAGTACGCCGCGCTGACCGCGGCCGGCGGCGAGATCGACCAGATCGGCCAGGAGATCGCGGCGCTCAACGACACGATCCAGCGCTTCGTCACCGCGGGCGACACGCCGAACGACCTGATGGACCAGCGCGACCAGCTGCTCGACAAGCTGGCCACCTACGGCACCACGTCGATCGTCAGCAAACCGGACGGCAGCGT
>DATHJG010000544.1:0-3849 GCA_035489875.1 Solirubrobacteraceae bacterium
CGTGGGCGGCGCCCGCCCGGCGGGTGGCGGCTCGGGCGCTGCGCGAGGCGCGGCCGCGCGCGATCGTGTACGCGACGACGACGGCGGCGCTGCTGTGGCCCGAGCCGGGCGCGATCCGCTTCGACTCGCCCGCGGCCGCGAACCGCTCCGGGCGCCACGGGATCTGGCAGCGCCCGGTCGAGCGCCGCCGCTTCGCCTCCGCCCCACTGCTGCTGCCGACGAGCGCGGGCGCGCTCGCGGAGGCGCCCGCGCCGCACGGACCGGCGATCGTGGTGCCGATCCCGGTCGCGCCGTCGGGCCCGGCCGCGCGTTCGCGCGATATCGCCGTCATCACGTACGGAGCGAACCCGCGCAAGAAGGGACTCGATCGGGTGGTCGCGGCCTGGCGGGGGGCGCGGCGGGAGGGCGAGACGCTCGTCGTCGCGGGCGTCGCGGGCGCCGACGAGGACGGCATCCGCTACACGGGCATGATCCCGCCGGCCGAGTATCGCGCGCTGCTCCGCCGCGCCCGCGTCTTCGTCACCGCGCCGCGCTGGGAGGACTACGGGATCGCGCAGCTCGAGGCGCTCGCCGACGGGTGCGTGCTGGTGACGAACGAGGGTCCGGGGCCGTACGCGGCGCTGCCCTTGGCGCGGGAGCTCGATCCGCGGCTGGTGGGCGATGGGTTGGCGGAGGCGCTCCGGATTGCGCTCGACGATCCGGTGGAGGGGTACGCGGAGCGGGCTCGGGTGGCGGTTGAGCCGTGGTCGCCGGCGGCGGTCGATCGGGTGGTGGCGGAGCGCGTGCTGCCGGCGTTGCTGGGGTGAGTTTCAGGCGACGCCGGCGAACGTCAACAGCAGCATTGAGGAGAGGGACGGAGCTGGGTGCGGTTCCGCGGAACCGCCCATTTCGCGAGCGATTGTCACGTTGAACAGCCATGTCAATGGTCAAGGCAACAATCGTCGCGGCCGGGCCGGAGTTCCGGGGACGATTGTCAGGTTGACCCCAATAATTGGGGTCAACGTCGCAATCGCTCGTGCAGTGGGCGGTTCCGCGGAACCGCCGCCGCAATCCGGGCCCTCCCTCAATGCCAGCCGTCCGCAAACGTCGGCGCAACCGCCCGAACCGCGCCGCCCCGGAAACTAAACCGCCCGCAGCACCGCCGTCGTCACCACCGCGATCGCCACGACCGCGATCACGGACGCTCCGCGCCACGCCGCGATGCCCGCCAGCGCGACGCCGGCCGTGTCGGCGCCGACCGCCCACTCGCGGCCGTCCGCCAGCGCCTGCGTGACGACGAGCGCGGCGAAGAGCGCCGGCGCCATCATCGCCACGATCGACGTGAACCAGGGCGGCAGCTCGCGGCCGCCCAGCGCGACCGGGCCGACGCCCTTGATCGTCGCGGTGACGATCGCGCAGGCGGCGATCAGTCCGACGGCGGTGGCGGTGCTCACGCGGCCCGCCGGATGAGGCCGAGCAGCGAGGCGAGCGAGGCGACGAGGACCGGGACGCCCGCGGGCGCGATCGGGATCAGCGCGAGCGCGATCAGCGCGCCCGCCGCCGCGACGCCGAGCGCGTGCCCGCTCCGGATCTCCCCGATCATGAGCGCCAGGAAGAACGCCGGGTAGATCGCGTCGAGGCCGAGCGTCTTCGGGTCCCCGAGCGCCGAGCCGCCGATCACGCCCGCCACCGTCCCGGTCACCCACGCGACGTACTGGATCGCGGTGGAGCCGAACATCAGGTGGCGATCGAAGCCGCCCTCGCCGTCGGCGGCGATCGCCCATGACGCGTCGACCACCGTCTGGCCCTGGGCGGCGCGCGCGGCCGGGCCGCCCGGGAGCGAGGGGCCGACCGCGATCCCCATCGGCAGGAAGCGCGAGTTCATCAGCGCCGCGGCGCCGATCGCGGAACCGAGCCCGCCACCCGCGCCGATGATCGTGAGCGCCGCGATCTGCGCCGAGCCGGCGAACACGATCGCCGACATGAGGATCGCCGCCCAGCCGGGCATCCCGACGTCGCCGGCGAGCACGCCGAACGAGGCCGAGAGCAGCGCCCCGGCGAGCGCGAACGGCACCCCCGCCCGCACGCCGGCGCGGAACCCGGGCGTCATGCGTCCATCCACGCGGTCGGGTCCGACCCCGGCCTCCGTGCTCATGCCGCGGCGCGGCTTCGCTTCCGCAGCTTCTGCAGCTCCGCCCACGAGCGCGTGTTCGCGACCTGCGCCGGCGTCAGCCACGCGCGGCGGGCGGTCGCGATGCCGAACCGCATCAGGTCCAGGTTGCGGACCGAGTGGGCGTCGGAGTCCACCAGGATGAGCACGCCGGCCTCGGCGGCCGCCCGGGCGTGGATCTCGTTCAGGTCGCGCCGGTCGGGGGCCGCGTTGATCTCGAGCATCGTGTGCGTGCGCGCGGCAGCCTCGATCACCCGCTCCATGTCGATCGCGTACGGCGCGCGCAGCTCGATCTTGCGTCCGGTCGGGTGACCGATCGCGTCGACCAGCGGGTGCTCGATCGCCGCGATCATCCGATCCGTCATCGCCTGCTCCCCCATGCCGAACGACGTGTGCACGGAGGCCACGACCCAGTCGAGCTGGGCGAGCAGCTCGTCGTCGTAGTCGAGCGAGCCGTCGGTCATCACGTTCGTCTCGGTGCCGATCAGCAGCTCGAACCCGTCCAGCTCCGCGTTCAGCGCCCGCACCCGCTCGATCTGCGCGCGCAGCGTGTCGGGGTCGACGTGGTTGCCGAACCCGTGCGACGCCGAGTGGTCGGTGATCGCGAGGTACTCGTAGCCCTTCGCGCGCGCGCCCTCCGCCATCGCCTCGACGTCCTGGCGCCCGTCGGACAGCACGGTGTGGGAGTGCAGGTCGCCGCGCAGGTCCTCCAGCGTCACCAGCTCCGGCAGCGTGCCGGCGGCGGCCGCTTCCAGCTCTCCGCGCCCCTCGCGCAGCTCGGGCGGGATCCACGCCATGCCGAGCCGCTCGTAGACCGCCTCCTCGGTCGGGCAGCGCAGCGTCGCGCCGTCCGCGTCGTCGAGGATGCCGTACTCGGAGACGTGCAGCCCGCGCCGGACCGCCGCCTCGCGCATCGCCACGTTGTGGTTCTTGGACCCCGTGAAGTGCTGCAGCACGTTGCCGAACTGGTCGGGCGCCACCACCTTGAGGTCGACCGTCATCCCCGAGTGGAGCACCACGCGCGCGCCGGCCTCGCCCGACCCCTGCACCGAGTCCACCAGCGGGTGGCCGGTGAGCGTCGCGACCATCGCCGCCGGGTCGGCGGTCGTCGCGACGATGTCGAGGTCCTTGACCGCGTCCGCGCGGCGGCGCAGCGAGCCGGCGACCTCGACGCGGTCGGCGCCGGGCGCGTTACGCAGCGCGTCGGCGATCTGCTCGGCGACCGGCTCGGCGCGTGAGAGCAGCCAGCGCGGCGCCGGCGTGCCGTCGTGCCCGGCGGCGAGCGTCTCGAGCAGCTTCTCCTCGGCCTTCGCCCCGAACCCGCGCAGCCCGCGGAGCTGCTGCCCCTCGGCCGCCGCCCGCAGCTTCTCCAGCGAGTCGATTCCGAGCTCGTCGTAGAGCCGGCGCGCGCGCTTCGGCCCGAAGCCCGGCAGGTGCGTCATCGCGATCAGCCCGCTCGGGAACTGCGCGCGCAGCTTCTGCGACTGCGCCATGTCGCCGGTCTCGACCAGCGTCTGGAGCTTGGTCTCCAGCGTCTTGCCGACGCCCGGCAGCTCGGTCACCCGCCCGTCGCGCACGAGCTGCTCGACCGACACGGACGCCTCCCGCACCGTCCGGGCGGCGGTGCGATAGGCGAGGACGCGATACTGCACCGCGCCGTCCAGCTCGTAGAGGTCTCCGAGCTCGTCGAGGGCGGCGGC
>DATHJG010000545.1:0-2347 GCA_035489875.1 Solirubrobacteraceae bacterium
CCCGCACGGTGGAGCGATCGATCGTGCCGGACATGCGGCGATCTTCGCGTCAGGCCCGCCGCCGGCGCATCACCCGGTTCGGACGATGCCCGAGGGGAGCACGACCCGGATGGCCAGTCCTCCGCCGCGGGAGCGCGCGGCTTCGAGCGAGCCGCGGTGCGCGGTCACGATCGCGGCCACGATCGAGAGGCCCAACCCGCTTCCGCCTGACCGACGGGAACGGGATGGGTCGTGGCGCCAGAACCGGTCGAAGACGCGCGGCAGCTCGTCGTCGGGGACGCCGGGCCCGTCGTCGGAGACCTCGAGCACGACCGCGCCGGCGTGGCGGCGGGCGGACACGGTGGCGACCGTGCCCGGCGGGGTGTGCACGCGGACGTTGTCCAGGAGGTTGGCGATCACCTGGCGCAGCATGTCGGCGTCGGCCCGGACGAGCAGCGGCTCGTCGACGAGCTCCAGCGTCCGGCTCCGCGCCGGGTCGACGCTGCTCGCGTCGTGGCTCGCGTCGCGCACGAGCTCGCCGACGTCGACGTCGGACGTCACCGGAGCGAGGTCCTCGTCGAGCTCGGTGAGCAGCTGGAGATCGGCGACGATGCGGCGCATGCGCGACGCCTCTGCCAGCGCCCGGCCGATCGAGTGGCGGTGGTGCTCGTCGTCGGCGAGCGCGCCGTCGAGATCGAGCTGCAGGTAGCCGCTGACGCTGGTGAGCGGCGTGCGCAGCTCGTGCGAGGCGTTCGCGACGAACTCCCGCAGGCGCGCCTCGGACTGCGTCCGGATCGCGAGCGACGCATCGACGCTGGCGACCATCGCGTCGAGTGCCCGCGTGAGCTGGCGCAGCTCGGCGGTGCTGGCGGGCACGCTGAGGGTGCGATCGGGGTCGCCTCCGGCGATCGCCCCCGCGCGTTCGGTCAAGCGCTCGATCGGACGCGTGCTGCGCCGGATCCACCACCACGACATCAGCGCGAGCATCGCCCCGCCGCCGATCCCGAACAGCGAGAAGGTGCGGATGAGCTCGTCGACCAGCTCCCCGAGGTCGTCGACCGGCGCGGCCACCGCGAGCGACCGGCCGTCGCCGAGCCCGACCGTCGCGTAGCGGTACTTGAAGCCGTCCTTCGCCTCCGCGTAGGCCACCTCGCCGGCGCCCGGCAGGTCGGCGACGCGCGTCAGGTCGGGCGGAGGGTCGGGTGCGCCGGGCGGGCCGGACGTGGCGAGCACGTCCGCCCGCGAGCCGTCGACCAACACCAGGGCGTACGCGCGGTCGCCCAGCGCGCCCGGGACCACCTGGCCGCTCGAGGAGACGACCGAGGCCCGGACCGTCGGCAGGTCGGCCCGGAGCCGGTCGTCGATCCGATCGCGCAGCGCGACCTTGGCGGCCGGGATCGCGACGAACCCGACGGCGAGGAACGTCGCGAGCGTGGCGACCATGATCCCGAGCGTCAGCTTCGTGCGCAGGTGCACCGGGTCACTCCTCCGGCGCGCGCAGCGTGTAGCCGACCCCGCGGATCGTGTGGATCAGCCCCGGCCCGCCGCCAACGTCGATGCGACGGCGCAGCGCGCTGATGTAGGTCTCGACGACATGACCGTCGCCGTCGAAGTCGTAGCGCCACACGCGATCGAGGATCTGCTGCTTGGACAGCACGAGCCCGGCGTTGGCCAGCAGGAAGCGGAGCAGGTTGAACTCCGTGCGCGACAGCTCCACCCGCCGGCCGGCGCGACGGACCTCGTGCCGGTCCTCGTGCAGCTCGAGGTCGGCGCACCGCAGCGCTCCGTCGCCGGGGAGGCGGCCCGCTCGGTGCAGCACGGCGCGGATGCGAGCGACGAGCTCTTCGAGCACGAACGGCTTCGTGACGTAGTCGTCGCCGCCGCGTCCGAACCCCTCCAGCACGTCGCGGCTCGCCGCACGGGCCGTCAGGAAGATGATCGGCGCGTCCTCGCCGTGCGCGCGCAGCCGCCGGCACACCTCGAAGCCGTCGAGGCCGGGCATGAGCACGTCGAGCACGACGACGTCGGGGGACGTCGCGAAGACCTTCGCCAGGGCGTCCTGACCGTCGATCGCGACGCTCGTCTCGAAGCCCGCGTACCGCAGCGCCGTCCCGAGCATGTCGCGGATCGCGTCGTCGTCGTCCACGACGAGCACGTGAGGGGCCATCGCGGAACAGTAGAAGCCGCCGACCTCAGAGCAACCTCAGGGCCGCGCTCGGCGGACGGCAGGATCCAGAGGTTCCCCTGAGGCGCCCCGGAGGCCCGGGTGAGGACGGTGCGATCTGCTGTCGAGCATGACATCGCACTGGAGGACCCGCCGGCTGCCCGCGCTCCTCGCCGCCGGCCTGCTCACGACCGCGTGCCTCGG
>DATHJG010000546.1:0-4054 GCA_035489875.1 Solirubrobacteraceae bacterium
ACCAGGCGCCCGTCCGCCACGCGGCTCAGTCCGGCCGGCTCGTCCCCGAACTCGGTCGTGGTCGACCCGATCCAGTCCTCCGGGCGGCCGTCGGGGCCGGCGGGGATTCCACGCAGCCCGGCGATCCTCGCGCCGCCCGCGTAGAAGCGGGGGAACTGGTTGGGCGGCAGCACGAGCGGCGCCGAGGTCACGAGCTGCGCTCCCCGGAGCCGCGCATGATGAGCTCGGTCGGGACCGTCACGCGCTGCGGCGGGCGCTCGTCGCCGCTCAGGCGCGCGAAGGCCAGGGCGGCGGCCTCAGCGCCGAGCTTGCGCGCGTCCGCGCGCACGACGGTGATCCCCAGCAGGTCGGCGAGCTCGAAGTCGTCGAAGCCGATCAGCGCAAGCCGCTCGTCGCGCGCCGCCAGCGCATGCAGCGCGCCGACCGTCTTGCGGTTGTTCGCCGTGAACAGCGCGGTGGGCCGGCGATCGGGCGGCAGGTCGAGCAGCTCCTCGACGAGCGCCTGCGCGTGCGCGGCATCGCGGCTGCCCGTCCTGATCAGCGCCGGGTCCGGAGCGATGCCGGCGGCGGCGAGCGCGGCCTCGTAGCCGGCGAGCCGCTCCCGCGCCGTGTAGACCTCGGTGGGGTCGGCGATGCAGGCGATGCGTCGGTGACCGTGCGCGATCAGATGCTCGACCGCCTGGCGCGCCCCGCCGGCGTCATCGAACAGGACGGAGTCGGCCTCGAAGCCGCCGGGCGGGCGGTCGATGTAGACGAACGTCGTGCGGCCGCGGATCGCGTCGACGTAGCCTTGGTCAGGCGCGGCCGGCACGATCAGCAGCGCGTCGACGCGCCGGCCGACCAGCGCGGTGACCAGCTCGCGCTCCCGCTCGCCGTCCTCGCGCGCCGACGCCGTGATGAGCAGGAAGCCGCGCTCGCGTGCCGCGGTCTCCACCGCCTGCGCGATCCCCGAGTAGAACGGGTTCGCGACGTCCTCGATGACGAGTCCGAGCGTGGAGGAGGACAGCCCGCTTCGCAGCGAGCGCGCCAGGTCGTTGCGCTGGAATCCGAGCGCGCCGATCGCCGCGGTGACCCGCTCGGCCGTCGTCGCAGCGACGCCGGGCTCGGCGTTGATCACGCGCGAGACCGTCTTCAAGCTCACCCCTGCCGTCTCGGCAACGTCTCGCATCGTGGGTCTCGTCGCGGACAGCGACGCCTCCTCCCTCACTGATCCCGTTGTCTGACAACGATGTCTGACAACGATGTCAAGTGCTCGGCAGCCTAGGACCTCGTCACACACGTGTCAAGCCGGCTCGGCGACCACCGCGCCGAGCAGCGCCGCGGCACGCGCGGCGCTGAGCGAACCAGCCGTGGCCGACTCGACGCTCGCCGTCGCCGCGGCGACCCCGCGGCGCGCGGCCTCGAGCAGCGGGTCGCCGCGCTCGAGTGCCGCGACGAAGGCGCTGGTCAGCGCGTCGCCCGCGCCGATCGGGTTGCGCACGGCCGCGGCGCGCGGTGCCGGCAGCCATGCCGGGACGGTCCCGGTCGCCGCCAGCGCGGCGCCCGCCGCGGCGGCGGTGACGATCGCGGCGCCCGCGCCGCGCGCAACGAGCGCCGCGGCGGCCGCCAGCGCGCGCGGCCGCGCGTCGGCGGCGGCCTCGACCGGCTCGTCGCCGCGCCCGGTGCCGAGCACGTGCTCGGCTTCGGCGAGGTTCGGGCAGACGACGGCTGGGCGCCCCGGCAGCGCGTGCGCCAGCGTCGCGCCCGCGGCGTCGACGACGCACCGGCGTCCCGCGCCGGCGGCGAGCGCGGCGATCCGCGCATACGCGTCCGCCGGGCTGCCGGGCGGGACGCTGCCCGAGCAGACCACGACGCCGTGGCGCGGCAGCGCCTCGACGAGCGCCGCCTCGAGCGCCTCCCACTCGGCGCCGGTCACCGCCGGACCGGGCTCGTTGAGCACCGTCGTGCGGCCGCCGCGCTCGATCAGGATCGCCGTCGAGCGCAGCTCGCCGCCGCACGCGACGCCGTGCAGTGCGATCCCCTCGCGCGCGATCATCGCCGCCGCGGCCCGGCCGGTGTCGCCGGGGACGAAGCTGACCAGCAGCGCGTCGGCATGCAGCGCACGCGCCGCCCGTGCGACGTCGACGCCCTTCCCTCCCGGGGTGATCGCGACCCGCTCGGCGCGCAAGACCTCGCCGGGCCGCAGCTCCGGGAGCGTCGCGGTCCGGTCGATCGTCAGGTTGGGCCCGGCGATCAGCACGTAGACCGGCTTGACAACGTTGTCATACGGTCCGTACTATCCCCGGCCCTGTTCAGGGCGTCAAGGGAGGATCGTGAAGCACTACCGCCTCAACCGCCTGTTCCACCCGCGTTCGGGGCGCTGCTTCGACGTCGCGGTGGATCACGGCTTCCCGGGCGAGCCGGGATTCCTCGCGGGGATCGAGGACATGGAGGCCGCCATCGACACGCTCGTCGGCGCCGCTCCGGACGCGATCCAGCTCACGGTCGGCCAGGCCGACCTCCTCCAGCGCCGCCCGGGCCGCGACAAGCCCGCGCTCGTGCTGCGCACCGACACGCCCAACATCTACGGGCCGGAGCCGCCGGACGAGGCGTGGACTGTGATGATCGACGACCCGGTCGGCCACGCCGTCCGGCTCGACGCGGCGTGCGTGGTGATCAACCTGCTCGACGTTCCCGGCCGGCCGGGGCTGCGCCGCGACTGCGTCGAGGCGATCGGCCGGCTGCGCGCGGCATGCGATCGCGCAGCCATGCCGCTGATGGTCGAGCCGCTGGCGTTCGACCCGGGGCAGTCTGGCTACGACTCCAGCGGCGACGTCGACCGCATCTGCGGGCTGGTCCGCCAGGCGGTCGAGCTCGGAGCCGACGTGATCAAGGCGGATCCGACCGCAGACCTTGACGACTATCGCCGCGTGGTGACGGTCGCGCGGGTGCCCGTGCTCGTGCGCGGCGGCGGCCGGGTGAGCGACCGCGAGATCCTCGAGCGGACGGCTGCCGTGCTCGAGCAGGGCGCGGCCGGGATCGTCTACGGCCGCAACGTGATCCAGCACGACAGCCCGGCCGGGATGACGCGCGCGCTGATGTCGGTCGTGCACGACGGCGCGACGCCGGAACAGGCGCTCGGCGGCCTCGTCACGGCATGAACGGCGTCTCGATCGGGATCGTCGGCGGCGGTCTCATGGGCCGCGAGCTGGCGGCCGCGATCGGGCGCTGGGCGGCGCTGACGGACCATCCGGTGCAGCCGCGACTCGAGGCGGTGTGCGACACGAGCCCTGATGCGCTCGCGTGGTTCGAGCGTATCCCGACCGTCCGCACGCTCACCGACGACCGGCGTGGGCTGCTGGAGGACCCGCGCCTGGACGTGCTCTACCTCGCGGTCCCGCACCATCTCCACGAGGAGCTCTACCTCGACGCGATCGCGGCCGGGAAGGACTTCCTGGGGGAGAAGCCGTTCGGCATCGACCTCGCCGCCGCGCGCCGGATCGTCGCCGCGCTGCGCGAACGCCCGGACGTGTTCGTCCGCTGCTCGAGCGAGATGCCGTACTTCCCCGGCGCGCAGCTGGCGTACGACGAGATCCGCTCCGGAGCGCTGGGGCAGATGATCGAGGCGCACCACGCGTTCCTGCACTCGAGCGACCTCGACCGCGCCAAGCCGATCAACTGGAAGCGCCAGGCGCGCTACTGCGGCCGCATCGGCGTGATGGGCGACCTCGGCATGCACGTGGTGCACCTCCCGCTGCGGCTCGGCTGGCGGCCACGGACCGTGTACGCCGTCCTCCAGGACATCGTGACCGAGCGACACGACCGCGACGGGCGGCTCGTCCCGTGCGACACGTGGGACAACGCGACGCTGCACGTCGACGCCGGCGGCTTCCCGCTGACGCTCGAGACGAAGCGGATCGCGCCGGGGGAGACCAACACCTGGCGGTTGCGCGCGCTCGGCATGGACGGCGGGGTCGACTTCTCCACCGCGAGTCCGAAGGCCGTGCGCCGCTTTGCGGTGCGCGACGGGCGGCAGGCGTGGGAGCGGCTGGAGACCGGCAGCCAGTCCGCCTTT
>DATHJG010000547.1:0-2640 GCA_035489875.1 Solirubrobacteraceae bacterium
GCCTTCCTCGAACGGGCGGCGACGCTGACGCCCGACCCCCCGCGCCGAGCCGAGCGCGCGCTCGCCGCGGCGCAGGCCAAGCACCGGGCCGGCGCTCCCGACGCCGCCCTCACGCTGCTGGCCGCGGCGCGGGCAGGACCGCTCGACGAGCTCCAGCGCGCCCGGACGGACCTGCTGCGGGCGCAGATCGAGTTCGCGGTGAACCGGGGCAGCGACGCGCCCCCGCTGCTGCTCGCAGCAGCGAGGACGCTCGAGCCGCTCGACGCCCGGCTGGCGCGCGAGACGTATCTCGATGCGCTGCTGGCGGCGATGTTCGCCGGCAGCCTGGCCCCCGGCGGCGGCCTGCTGGACGTCGCGGCGGCCGCACGCGCGGCGCCCCCGCCGCCGCACGCACCGCGGGCGCCCGATCTCCTCATGGAGGGCCTGGCCGTGCGGATCACGGAGGGCTACCCGGCCGGCGTGCCGATCCTGAAGCGGGCGCTGAGCGCGTTCGGCAGCGAGCAGCGCTTCCGCGAGGAGGAGATCCGCTGGCACTGGCTCGCGTGCCACACCGCCCATGACCTGTGGGACGACGAGACGTGGGTGGAGCTCGCCACCAGCCACCTCCAGCTCGCCCGCGACGGCGGCGTGCTCACCGAGCTCCCGCTGGCCCTCGTCGCGCGCATCTACATGCACCTGTACGCCGGCGAGCTCGCGACGGCCGCGTCCCTGATCGAGGAGGTGGAGGCGGTCACCGAGGCGACCGGGAGCCAGCTCGCCCCCTACGGCGCGCTGGAGCTGGCCGCACTGGAGGGCCGCGAAGCCGAGACGTTCGCGCTGATCGAGGACCGCTTGCACGAGCTGGTCGCTCGCGGCGAGGGATTGGGGCTCAGCCTGATCCAGAACGCGACCGCGCTGCTCTACAACGGGCTGGGCCGCTACGAGGATGCGCTGGCCGCGGCGCGGCAGACCGCGGCGCACCCCGAGGAGCTGGGCGCGTCGACCTGGGCGCTGCCCGAGGTGATCGAGTCGGCCGTCCGCAGCGGGCACGTCGAGCTTGCCGCCGACGCGCTCGAGCGGCTGTCGGAGACGACACGCGCCAGCGGCACCGAGTGGGCGCTGGGGATCGAGGTCCGCTCGCGCGCGCTGCTGAGCGAGGGCGAGGCCGCCGAGCCCCTCTACCGCGAGGCGATCGAGCGGCTCGGCCGCACCCGGGTCCGCCTGGAGCTCGCTCGCGCCCATCTCCTCTACGGCGAGTGGCTGCGCCGCCAGAACCGGCGGCTCGACGCGCGCGAGCAGCTCCGCGCCGCCCACTCGATGTTCGCCGGCATGGGCGCCGAGGCGTTCGCCCGGCGCGCCGCGCTCGAGCTGGCGGCGACCGGCGAGACCGCCCGCAAGCGGACCGTCGAGACCAGCGGCCAGCTCACCGCGCGAGAGGCCCAGATCGCGTGGCTCGCCCGTGACGGCCTCTCGAACACCGAGATCGGCGACCGGCTGTTCCTCAGCCCGCGCACGGTCGAGTATCACCTCACGAAGATCTTCGCCAAGCTCGACATCAGCTCGCGCCACCAGCTCCACCGCGTCCTGGTCAGCGACCCCGACACGGCCCAGGCCGTCTAGTGGCGCGCGTCTACTCGGGCGGCGGTGCGGCGATGAGCCGGGCGCCGCGGCCGCGGGTGAGGAAGCTGAACGCCCAGCGGGTGACGACCAGCAGGCGGTTCTGGAAGCCGATCAGGTACCAGAGGTGCACGGCCAGCCAGGTGATCCACGCGGGGAGGCCGCTGAGGCGCACCAGCTTGAGGTCGGCGACGGCGCGGGCGCGCCCGATCGTCGCGAGGTTGCCCTTGTCGCGGTAGTGGAACGGCGCGGGCCGCTCGCCGCGCAATCGGGCCAGCACCGTCCGGGCGGCGTGGCGGCCCTCCTGCATCGCGACCGGCGCGAGCCCCGGCAGCGTCTCCACGCGGCCGTCCTTGCCGCGGATCGCGACCATGTCGCCGAGCGCGAGCACCTCCGGATGCCCCGGCACGCTCAGGTCGCGCTCGACGATCAGGCGGCCGGCGCGGTCCACCTCGGCACCCGCCGCCTCGGCGAGCTCGCCGGCGAGCTCGGACGGCTTCACGCCCGCGGCCCAGACCACGGTGCGGGCGGGATGCTGCGCCACGCTGCCGTCGGGCGCGGTCGTCGTGACCATGCCGTCCCGGATGTCGGTCACGGCGTGCCCGAGCATCGGCGTGACCCCCAGGCTCTCCAGGGAGCCGGCCGCCTTGGCCGACAGCGACGGCGGGAACCCGGTCAGCACCCGGTCGGCGACCTCGAGCAGCAGCACGCGCGTCCCGCTCGTGTCGGCCCGGAAGTCGGCGCGGCTCTCGCGTGCGATCTCGGCGATCTGCCCCGCCATCTCGACCCCCGTCGGCCCCGCCCCGACGACCACGAACGTCAACCACGCCCGCCGCCGCGCCGGATCGGGCTCCCACTCCGCCGCCTCCATCGCGGTCAGGATCCGGCTGCGGATGTCGAGCGCGCCCTCGAGCGTCTTGAGCTCCGGCGCCGCCGAGCGCCACTCGTCATGCCCGAAGTACGAGTACTGCGCGCCGCCCGCCACGATCAGGCTGTCGTACTCCAGGGACTCGGGCACCGGCACGCCCTCGTCCGCCGGACGCA
>DATHJG010000548.1:0-6990 GCA_035489875.1 Solirubrobacteraceae bacterium
AACCCGCCGGGGAACGTCGCGCCGACCGTCCAGGCTGCGGGCGATCCGACCGCGGGCAAACCGCCGCTGGCGGTGCAGTTCTCGGCCAACGGCTCCGATCCGGACGGCGATGCGCTCTCGTACGCGTGGGACTTCGGAGACGGCGGTTCGTCGTTCCTGCAGAACCCGGGCCACACGTACACCAATGCGGGCACGTACACCGCCAAGGTCACCGTGACTGACACCCACGGCGCCTCGGCCAGCGCGACGGTCGTGGTGACCGTGGGCAATCGCGCGCCGACGGTGGCGCTCACCGCGACGCCGACGTCCGGCAAGGCATCGCTGAACGTCAGCTTCTCCGCCACGGGCTCGGACCCGGACGGGGACGCGCTGACCTACGTGTACGACTTCGGCGACGGCAGCAAGACGGCCACCGGCCGGACCGCCACCCACAAGTACGGGAAGGCGGGGGTCTACACCGCCAAGGTGACCGTGACCGACACCGGCGGCGCCAAGGCCACGGCCGAGGTGCAGATCACCGTCACCAAGAAGTAGTCGGCCACCGGTGCGACGGGGGCGCCGCCGGCGGGCGGCGCCCCCGTACACGCGTCGTGCCGCTCCTGGACCTGCTGTGATGTGTGCTCTCATCGGACAGAGGAGGCATCGATGACGCGCAGACTGGAAGCGGGGCCGCTGCTCGTGATGTTGGGAGCGCTGCTCCTGCTCGTGAGCCTGTTCCTGAGCTGGTTCACGGGGGAGATCACCGCGTGGGAGGGCTTCGAGGTCTGGGACCTCGTGCTGTTCGTGCTCGCGCTCGGCGCGATAGCGGCCGGGCTGGGGCTCGCCGCGCAGGACACGGAGGCGATCGACCGCCGCTTCCTGCCGGCGGCCGTCGCGGCCGTGGCGGTGATCGTCGCGTCGCAGATCCTCGACCCGCCGCCCGCCGCGACCGGACAGGATCCGGACACCGGCGCCTGGCTGGCGTTGGGCGCCGCGCTGGTGATGTGCGCGGGAGCGGTGCTCACGTTCGGCCGCGTGCACGTCGCGTTTACCGTGGAAGGACGCGAGCCTCCCCGCCGGGTCGCCGCGGTGGACGCGCGCGGGCCGGCGGACCCGACCACCGACAACATCCCGGCCGTCCACGCGCCCGAGCACGAGGGTCGCCGCCTGTTCGCGCGCCACCTGGAGCCCGAGGGCGAGGACGGGGAGGCCGAGCCGCGCCGGACCAAGCGCGGAGGGCGGGCGAGCACGTCCGCAACCGCGGCCGGGGCGCCGCCCGCGCCGCAGGGCGCCGCGCCGGCAGGGAACGAGCCGCCGGAGCAGAAGCAGGATTGATGGCTCCGGTGCGGGAGGTCGCGTTCGAGCTGGAGCGCTTCGAGTGGTCCGAGGAGCGGCTCGAGGTCGCCGGGCGTTGGAAGGGGCTGGGTCAGCACCGGCTCGACCGGCCGGTCCTCACGGTCGACACGGACGCCGGCCGCCGCAAGCGGATCGTCGCGATGCCCGGCGGCCACATGGGGGTGACCGGCGAGACGTGGCGGGCGAGCTTCGCGTGGCCGGGCGACCCCGCCGAGATCAGCGGCGCGGAGCTGGAGGTGGGCGGCAACCTCGTCGTGGACCTGCCGCTGCCGGACCGCCGCCGGCGGCGCCGTCGCCGCGTGGCCGCGGACGCGCACGCCGACGAGGTCCTGCGCGCGGAGGTGGTCGCGCTCCGCGGCCAGGTCGACCGCCTGCGGGCGGAGCTCGCCGGCCGCGAGCGCGAGATCATCGCGCTGCGCGCGCAGCTCGACGACAGCGACGAGGACGAGGACGCTCCCGCCGGCGCCGGAGCCGACGAGCGGACGGTGGAGATCCAGCGGCTGGCGGGCGCGCTGGAGCGGCTCCAGGACGAGAAGCTGGCCGGCGCCGAGGCGATGAGCGTCGAGATCGAGCGCCTGACCGGCGAGGTCGAGCGGCTCCAGGACGAGATCGCCGCCGGCGCCGGCGCGCTCGACATCGAGCTGGAGCGGCTCGCGGCCGGCCGCGAATCGGCGCGCGGAGAGATCGAGACGGCGGTCGCGGCCGAACGCGAGCGCTGGCAGGCCGACGTCGACGAGCTGCGCCAGGCGTTCGCCGACGCCGCCGTCGAGGCGGAGGCCACCCGCGACCACCACCGCGCCGAAGTGGCGAAGCTCGAGGACGAGCTGCGCGCCGAGCGCGCGCAGGTCGCTCGCCTGAGCGCCGCGCTCGCGGATCCTTCGACGCGGCCGATGCCGCCGCCGGACGAGGCGGCTGCCGGCGAGCCCACCGAGGCCATGCCGCCGTCCGCGAGCGCGGGCGCGCCGGCCGAGGGGACGCCGGGGGCGACGATCGAGGCCGCCGTGCTCGACGCTCCCGGGCCGCTGCGGGCCGGGTCGCGGCCGGCGTCGCCACCCGGCGGCGAGGACGCGCCGGTGCACGCGCCGACCCGCGTGTCGCCCGGGGGCGCGGACGGGGGCGGCTCGAGCGCGTTCCATGCGCTCAAGGCGCGGTTCGAGGGGCTGTTCGCGTCGAACGGGCACGAGCACGACGACGAGCCCGACGAGGAGCTCGCGATCCCGCGGCCGCGGCGGACGGCCGCCGCCGCACGGGCGCGCGCGGAAGCCACCGTGGCGGCGCGGCGCAGCCCGGGCGAGGTCTGGGGGATGCGCGTCCTCGCGGCGGTCGTCGTGGCCGTGCTCCTGATCGCCTTCGTGCTGATCCTCGCCTCCATTGCGTGACCACGCAGGGCGGGCGGCGGGGCTCGTCGCCGCCTGCCTCGCCCTCGCGGCGCTGTCGCTCCTGCTGCCGTGGGCGCTCGCGTTCGACCCGTGGTCGTGGCTCGTGTGGGGCCGGGACGTCACGCGGCTCGAGCTCGACACCGCCGGCGGACCGTCCTGGAAGCCGCTGCCGGTCGTCGCCACGACCGTGCTGGCGTTCGCCGGCGGCGCGGCTCCCGCGCTGTGGCTGGTGCTCGCCCGGACGGGCGGTCTGCTCGCCGCCGCGGGCGCCGCCGTGCTCGCCCGGCGGCTGGCGGGAACCGCCGCCGCGGTCGCCGCCGCCCTCGCGATCGAGCTGAGCAGCTGGTGGTTCTTCCACTCGGCGCTCGGCAACAGCGAGGGCCTGCTCGCCGCCGCGGTCCTGTGGGCGGTGGTCGCGCACCTCGACGGGCGCACGCGCGTGGCGCTCGCGCTCGCGCTGGCCGCGGCGCTCCTGCGCCCGGAGGCGTGGCCGTTCCTCGGCCTCTACGCGCTCTGGCTCTGGCACACGCGGCGCGCGTCGCTCGGCCTGCTCGCGCTCGCGCTGCTCCCGGTGCCGCTGCTGTGGTTCGGCCCCGACGCGATCGGCGCGGGCGGCGCGCTGGGCGCCTCCGACGCAGCCCGCGGCACCGCGAGCCCGCAGAGCGCCGTCAACGCCGACGTGCCGGCGCTGGAGGTGCTGGTCGACTTCGCCGAGCTCGTCACGCCGCCGGTCCTCGCGATGGCGGTGCTCGGAGCCGCCCTCGGCGGTCGCACGGTGCGCGTGCTGGCGGCGGGCGCGCTCGGCTGGGTCGCGCTCGTGGCGGTGATGACGCAGGCGGGCTACGCCGGCAACCCGCGCTACAACGTCGCCCCGGCGGCGATCGCGTGCGTGCTCGCAGGCGTCGGCGTCGCGGCGCTCGCTCGGGAGCGCCGGGCCGCGGGGCTGCTCCTCGCGGGCGTGCTGGCCGCGGCCACCCTCGCGTTCACCGCCGGCGACCTGTCCGACCAGGTCGACGAGCTCGGCGCGCGCGCGGACCGACGCGAGCAGCTCGACGCGCTCGTGGGCGACGGGGACGCGCGCTGCGCCCCCGTCTACACGAACCAGCCGATGAAGGCGATGCTCACCTGGCGGCTCGACGTCGACATGGAGCACCTCGCCGATCCGCCCCGCCCACCGGGCGCGGTCTTCCGCGCGCCGCCCGGCTACGACGACGGCCCGGCGCTGCCGCCGGCGCCGGGCTTCGCGCCCGTCGCGCGCGAGGGGGAGTGGGAGCTCGTCGCGAGCTGCCCAGCATGAACCGGGTCAGACCCGCTTCATGTTTCCCGTCCAGCGCGTCGGCGCGCGCGGCAGCGAGGCGAGATCGAAGCGCTCGCGCATCTCCGCGGCCGAGATCGCCCCGTCCAGCCCGAGCGTCGCCGCCATCCAGCGCACCGCCGCGCCGGGGTCCAGCTCGTCCAGCGTGACCGCCCCGTGGCGCTTCGCCAGCCGCGCGCCGTCGGGGCCGAGGACGAGCGGCACGTGGGCGTACGCGGGCGGTACGAGCCCGAGCCGCTCGGCGAGGAAGAGCTGGCGCGGCGTGGTCTCGAGCAGGTCGTCGCCGCGGACGACCTCGCCGATGTCCTGCCACACGTCGTCGACGATCACCGCGAGGTTGTACGCCGCCGCGCCGTCGTTGCGGCGCACGACGAAGTCGTCGACGACGCCCTCCTGCGGGCCGTGCACGCCGTCGGTGAAGCCGATGCGCGCGGCGTTCGCGCGCACGCGCAGCGCGGGCGGGCGGCCGCCCGCCCGCTTGCGCCGGCGCTCGGCCTCGGTCAGTCGCAGGCAGGTGCCCGGGTACGCGCCCTCCGGCAGCGGACCGTGCGGCGCGGACGCGGCGGCGCGGATCTCCGCGCGCGTGCAGAAGCACTCGTACAGGTCGCCGGCCGCGAGCAGCCGCTCCAGCGCCGCCTCGTACGCGTCGTGGCGGTGGGATTGGTAGACGACGTCTCCGTCCCAGTCCAGCCCGATCGCCCGCAGGTCGCGTAGCTGCCGCTCCGCGGAGCCGGTCTGGACGCGGCCCTGGTCGAGGTCCTCCATCCGCACCAGGAAGCGCGCGCCGGCCGTGCGCGCGAACAGCCACGCGAGCAGCGCCGTGCGCAGGTTGCCCACGTGCAGCGTGCCCGTCGGGCTGGGGGCGAAGCGGCCGTCGGCGCTCATCCCTCGTAACGGAACGGCAGCGTGTCGGCGACCTCGGCGAGCCGCGGGGCGTCGCGGTCGCGGTCGGAGTAGAGCAGCTCGATCCCGGACGGCCACTCGACGCCCACGCCGGGATCGTCGAAGCGGATGCCGGCTTCCGTCGCCGCGTCGTAGTACGCGGTGCACTTGTAGACGAAGTCGGCGGTCTCGGAGAGCACGCAGAAGCCGTGGCCGAACCCGACCGGGATGTAGAGCTGGTGGCCGTGCTCGTCGTCGAGCTCGACGCTCTCCCACTCGCCGAACGTGGGCGAGCCGCGGCGCAGGTCGACCACCACGTCGAGCACGCGCCCGCTCGCGGCGCGCACGAGCTTCCCCTGTCCGGGATGGGTCTGGAAGTGCAAGCCGCGCACGGTGCCGCGGCGGGAGCGGGAGTGGTTGTCCTGGACGAAGTCCGTCGGCACGCCCTCCGCGGACCAGGCGTCGGCGCGGAACGTCTCGACGAAGAACCCGCGCGCGTCGCCGTGGACGGTGGGGGCGAGGAGCACGAGGCCGGGGAGGCGCGTCGGGAGGCGATTCATGAAGCGGACAGCCTATTTCGCCGTTCCGTCCTCGCAAGCTCGGACCTCACGGCGACGGTACGCGCCGTTCCGTCCTCGCGAGCTCGGACCTCACGGCGACGGTACGCGCCGTTCCGTCCTCGCAAGCTCGGACCTCACGGCGACGATACGTGGGAAGGGATGTGCGCCCCCGCCGTCGAAACCACGTCGGGCCATGCCGAGAACTGCTCCGATGCCCCCGGCCGCCAAGGGCCACCAGACGCTGTCCGCTTACATCACGTCCCGCTTCGACGAGTTCTCGCGCTCTCAGAAGGACGTCGCCCAATACGTCGTCGACCATCTCGACGAGGTCGCGTTCCACACGGCGGAGGAGCTCGCCCGCCGCGCGAACACGTCGTCGTCGACCGTCGTGCGGTTCTCGCAGGCGCTCGGCTTCGAGGGCTTCCCGGAGCTCCAGGAGTCGGCGCGCGAGGAGTACCGCCACGGTCACCGCCAGCCCCCGCGCGGGCTGGAGTCGGCGGCGCCGCTGTTCTCGCTCGACATGAACCCGTTCGAGTCGGCGATCGCGGCCGATCACGTGAACGTCGAGGACACCGCCCGGCGCGTCTCGCGCTCGGAGGTCGAGGCGTCGATCGAGCTGATCGCGACCTGCGAGCGCGTGCTGATCGCGGGCACCGACCAGATGGCGTTCTTCGCCTCCTACCTGCGCCACCTGCTGATGCTGCTCGACATCCGCGCGGAGATCGCCGCGTCGCCTTCGCAGGAGGCGCTCTCGCGGCTCGGCAGGATCGACGCCGGCACGCTCGTGATCGGCCTCTCGGCCGGGCGGCCGCACCCGCTCGTCGTCCGCGCGATGAAGATCGCCCGCCACCGCAAGGCGCCGACGCTCGCGATCGTGGACGCAACCCTTTCCGAGGTCGCCAAGCTGTCGGCCCGCACGCTCTACTACTCGTCGAACTCCCCGGCGTTCGTCCGCTCGCACAGCGGCCTGCTCTCGATCCTCCAGGCGCTCGCCTACGGGGTCTACTCGCGCGACACGTCGCAGTACGACGAGCGCATCCGCGCGTTTAAATTGAAGTAGCTCCCGGAGCGCAGGCGGGAGGCTGCCCTGCGGGCGGCATCGCGGTACGACACGGTCAGCCGGACGCCGAGCACCGGATCGTTCTCCCGATCAAGCGGGGCGGCTTCACGGTCAGCCGGACGCCGAGCACCGGACCGTAATCCGGCGCAAGCGGCGTTTGTACACATCGGCACAAGTAACGCCCGTAGCGTCGCGTCATGCCACGCACGCCGCTCGCCGACACCGTCCAGCGCATCGCGCAGGGCGCTGCCACCCGCCGCCAGTTCCTCGGTGCCGCCGGCGCCGCCGCCCTCGCCGCCGCCGCGGGCGCCCGACCGGCGCGTGCCGCGGTCTCCACGTCCCAGCGGGTCGTGATCGTGGGCGCCGGACTAGCCGGGCTGACGTGCGCGCACCGGCTGCGCCAGGCGGGCGTGACCGCCACCGTGTTGGAAGCCGCTGACCGTCTCGGCGGCCGCGTGT
>DATHJG010000549.1:0-2696 GCA_035489875.1 Solirubrobacteraceae bacterium
CAGCTACCTCGACGCGACGCAGGCGTGCGCGCGGCGCGGAGGCTACCTGCCGACCGCCGAGATGCTGGTCGGCGCCGCCGGCCGCGTCGCGCTCGCCGGACGCCTGGACGACGACCCCGCGACGGCGAGCGTCGACACCGAAGCCGGCGACGGCCTGCAGGACAGGCGCGAGATGAGCGCGACGCTGATCACCACGCGGGCCGGGTCCGGCGCCGCGGGCTCGCTCGGCACCAGCGACCGGTCGACCGGCGATCCGCGCACCGGAGAGCCGAGCCCGCCGTCGGAGCCGGCCGACCTCGAGCCGGTGACGCTCCAGTACGTCACCGTCGTGGACAACCGGAACCGCGGCGGCTTCGCCGGCGGCGTGCCGATCGGCGAGCCGGGCCGCTTCCGCTGCGCGTTCAACAAGGGCGGCCAGGGCGCGCCCGCTGCGTCCGCGCCCGCCGCGCCCGCCGCGGTGCGCCTGGACGCGACGCAGCGCGTCACGCTCGCGGGGCTACGCGAGAGCGGGATCCGCCCGGTCCTGCGCTGCGCGCGCGACTGCCGGTATCTGATGGAGCTGCGCCTGTCGGCGCGGACGGCGCGCCGGCTCGGCGTCGGGCGCTCGGGCCGCAAGGACGCGGTGATCGCGCGGAGCGGTCGCAAGGCCGAGCGCATCGACGCCGGCGGGAGGGTGCAGGTGCGGCTGCGGCCGGGCCGCACGATCGGCCGCCGGATGGACTACTGGATGGAGCGGCTGCGACTGCCGTCGGTCACCGCGACGCTCCGCGTCGTGGTGCAGCCTCAGGGCGGCAGGCAACGGACGCTGCGGCGGACCGTCGCAGTCCGCCGAGGCGGCGCGTGAGGGCATGGGTTCCGGCCGAGGCGCCGAACCGGGCGTCCGGCACGGGCGCTCGGCGGCCGCGGGCGGCGCCGCGGATCGATCCGCAGCCGATCCTCGCCGTCTGGCGGCTGCTCGAGCGGGCGGGCATGCCGCGCGACGGCAGCGCGCCGTCGATCGGGCAGATCCTGCTCATGGACGGGGACGCACTGACCCGGCGCGTGCTCGCCGATCCGCGGATCGACGTGTACGAGTGCGGGCGGAACGACATCGGCCTCACGCTGCAGGGCGCGCTGCGGCCGGCGCAGATCATCTCGCTGACGACGGTCGCCGGCGCGGACAACACGCTCGCGATGGCCGACCACGATGACCACATCCACGTCGGCTGGCGGCCGGAGCCTCGCGGGCGGCGCGGACCGCAGGTCGGGCTGCGAGCGCCCCAATGGGCGCGGTTGATCGAGCGCCTCGGGAGGATCCGCAATCCCGCGCTGCGCGCGCCGTGACCGGCGCTCAGAGCCCGTTTCAGAAGTCCCGCACGCCGGATACCGGCCGTGGACGCTTCGCAGGATCGCCACCCGAGCCCTCGGAAATCCCAGAGGGATTCCCTTCGGGCTCGTGCGGCGTCCTGCTCGGTCCACGACCGGTCCCGACGCACGGTCTTTCTGAAACGGACTCTCAGGCGGGCGGGAACGGGAGGTCGACGACCTCCGCCTGCACGTCGCCGTCGCCGACGGCGACGGTAACCCCGGGCTGGGCCTCGCGGCGCACGAGCGCCAGCGCGATCGGGCCGAAGCGCGGGGAGGCGACGACCGAGCCGAGCCGGCCGACCTCGCGCTCGCCGAGCCGGAGCGCGTCGCCCGCGGCGGCCGGGCCGCTGAGCTTCAGGCCGCGCAGGTGGCGGTTCGGCTTGCCGCGGAAGTACAGCCGCGCGACGGTCTCCTGGCCGACGTAGCAGCCCTTCTCGAACGACACGGCGCGGTCGTTGAGGCCGGCCTCCTGCGGGATCACGGTGTCGTCGAGGTCGACGCCGTAGCGCGGGCGGCCGGTCTCGACGCGCCGGACCTCGGCGGCGTCGTCGCCGGCGGGCACGGCGCCGGCGGCGATCAGCGCGGCGGCGACCGGCTCGGCGTCGGCCGCCTCGCAGAGCACGTCGACGCCGACGTCGGTGGCGATCACCCGCACGCCCGCCCCGCCGAGTCGGCCGGCGCGGTGCGCGTGCTCGACGTCCGGGAGCTCGGTCGCGCCGGCGATGCGGCGCGCGTCGGGGCCGATCAGCGACAGCAGCCCGGACTCCAGCGTGCGCTTGTGCAGCTCGACGTCGCGGCCGAGCTTGAAGCGGCGGATCATCGTGAACAGGTCCTGCAGCGCGCCGCGCTCGCAGTCGAGCAGCAGCTCGTCGCCGGTGTCGAGGATCCGCAGGTCGCCGAGCATCTTGCCCTTGTGGGTGAGGAACGCGGCGTAGCAGCCGCTGCCCGGCTCCAGCCCCTCGACGTCGTTGGTCACCTGGCCGTGCATGAACTCCTTGGCCTCGGCGCCGGTGAGCGCGAGCTTGCCGCGCTCGGAGCGGTCGACGACCGCGACGCCCTCGGTCATCGCCTGGTAGGCGTCGGTGCTCGTGTGGGCCAGCGTCACCATTCGGTCTCATCGTAGAACCGCCGGCTGCGGAGCAGCCGCCGCTCGACCTCGCGCTGCAGCTCCTCCACCACGACCATCGACGGGACGCCGGCGGAGAGCGCCTGGCGCACGACCGCGCACTCGGCCTCGCCGTCGAGCCGCTCGAGCAGGTCCAGCAGGCCGTCGAGGCTCAGCCCGCGGGCTGGCGCGAGCGGGTCGTCGGGGTCCGGTGAGGGCGGCGCGTCGGCCATGACCGCTAGAT
>DATHJG010000550.1:0-3079 GCA_035489875.1 Solirubrobacteraceae bacterium
CGATCCATGCCACGTAGGCCGCCGTGTCGGCTGCGCCGCCCGCCGAGTACTGCGCGCAATCGCGGAACGGCACGTTGTAGGCCACGAGCACGGGAACGGCCCCGGCCGCCGAGGAACCATCGACGAGCGCGTCGACCGCCGAGGCCACCTCGCCTGGCGTGCCCTTGGTGAACCAGGACGCCGACGGAAAACCGGCCAGCAGTTGCGCATCGGCGCGCTGCTGGCCGCTGAGCGCTGCCGCCGCTTGGGCGGTCGTGCTGACCGGGTTGACGTAGAGCTGACCGGATGGATCGACGACGTCGTTCAACGCCAGGGCCGGTCCTGCTGCGAGAGATGAGAGGACGAGAGCGCCCGCCGCGATTGCCGCCGCGGCGCGCCTCGTCGTTGAGGCCGATTTCATGTCATTCCCCTACCTGCAGTGACCTGAATCGCTCGGTGCCCTGAACACCCGTACCGAGCCTGGTGACGTCGACGAGGCGTGGGAGCGCTCCCACGCTGGACCGTACACACACTCTGACCCACCGATCACGGGTCGTCAAGGGGTCCTGCGCGGAACCCTCTCGTCGAGCCAGGCGATCACGTCGGCACGCACCTCGGCCTGGTTGAGCTCGTTGAACACCTCGTGCCTGGCGCCCGGGTACACCTTCACCGTGACGTCACTCAGCCCGCCGCGACGACGGTACGCCTCGGCGAGCAGCTCGATGCTGCGCGGTCCGCCGAGCGGGTCGTCGCTGCCGATGACGAGAAGCATCGGGATGTCGCGCGGCAGCTTGCGGGGCCGGCCGAGCAGGCGCAGCCCGTCCGCGATCCCGAAGAGCTTCGCCACCTTCGCGTCGAAGGTCAGCGGATCCTCCGTGAACGCGGCTGCGACCTCTGGATCACGGCTGAGCCATTCGTGCCCCGACCCGCCGGGAACGCGGTGGCGCTTGCTGAGGTCGCCAGAGTTCATGTGGCGCAGCGTGCGATAGGCGGTGCCGCTGAAGACGACGGCGTCGTAGTCGTCGACCGGCTCGTTCAGCATGCGCTGCCCGAGAAGCGAGCCCATGCTGTGCCCGAGGAGCACGATGGGGACACCCGCGTGCTCGGCGTGCGCGATGTCACGAAGCTGGCGCATCCCGCGGATCACGGCGCGGATGCCGCCGGGCCCCAGCTTGCCCAATTTCGTGAGGTCGCCGTCGTACTGCTGGACACCGGTCGCACCGTGCCCCCGGTAGTCGCCGGCGTAGACGGCGTACCCGGCCTCGACGAGCGACTGCGCGAGGGCCTCGTACCGCGTCGCGTACTCGCCGATGCCGTGCACGATCTGCACCACGGCCTTCGGGCTGCCGGCCTTCCACACGTAGTAGTGGTTGGTGACGCCGCCGTCATCGACGAACGTCTCCTCATTGCGCGCGGCCTGGAACCTGGGCATCGAGCCTCCTCGCTCGGTTCATTATGGTCCGGTGGTCGATGCCCCGGTGGTCGAGCCTGTCGAGGCCTACGGTTAGCCACGCTAATGAGCTAGGCTAACGATATGACGCGGGAGAGCGACGGCGAGGAGCTGCGGCTGCTCATCCAGAAGGTGGCCAGGCGGATCCGCAACAACCGCAGCAGCGACGACCTCAGCGACTCGCAACTCGGGGTGCTGTTCCACCTCGAGCTGGTCGGCGATCGCTCGCCCGGCCAACTCGCCGCGCACGAGCGCGTCTCGCCGCCCTCCATGAACCGCACCCTCAACGGACTTGAGACCGCTGGGCTGGTCGCGCGGCACGCCGCCGAGGACGACGCCCGACGAGTGCGCGTGACGCTGACCCCCGCCGGTCTCGCGCTCATCGCGGAGACGCGTGCCCTGCGAGCCGCCTGGTTCTCGCAGCAGCTCGCGGGGCTGAGCGCCGACGAACGCCGGGCGCTCGAGGCGGCCCTGCCGGTGCTGCGGAAGCTCGCAGAACAGTGAGCGCGATGTTCCGGTCGTTCGCGGTCGCCAACTTCCGCCTCTGGTTCGCCGGCGCCCTCGTCTCGAACGTCGGCACCTGGATGCAGCGCATCGCGCAGGACTGGCTCGTGCTCACCGAGCTCACCGACGAGGACGCGACCGCCGTGGGCGTCACGATGGCGCTGCAGTTCGGACCGCAGCTGCTGCTGCTCCCCCTCACCGGACTCGTCGCCGACCGCATGGACCGGCGGCACCTGCTGATGATCACCCAGGCCGTGTCGGGGCTGCTCGGCATCGGGATGGCGGTGGTCACCCTGACCGGTGTCGTCAACCTGTGGATCCTGTTCGCCTTCGCTCTCGGACTCGGTGTCACCGCGGCGTTCGACGCCCCGGCACGGCAGGCGTTCGTGAGCGACCTGGTACCGACCGGCAGCCTCAGCAACGCGGTCGCGCTCAACTCCACGTCGTTCAACTCGGCTCGCCTCGTCGGCCCGGCGGTCGCCGGGCTCCTCGTCGCCGCCGTCGGGGCAGGCTGGGTGTTCCTGATCAACGGGGTCACCTTCGCGGCCCCGCTCGTCGCGCTCGCGCTCCTGAAGACGAGCGAGTTCACGGCTTTCACCCGCCCGCCACGGGCACGGGGGCAACTGCTCGGCGGGTTCCGGTACGTGAGGCGCCGCCCGGACATCCTTCTCGTGCTCACGATGATCGCGATCCTCGGCACGCTCGGGTTCAACTTCCCGATCTTCATCTCCGCGATGACGCGGATCGAGTTCGGTGAGGATGCCGCTGCCTACGGAGTCCTGTCATCGGTCATCGCGATCGGCTCCGTGTCGGGGGCGCTGCTCTCCGCGCGCCGCGAACGACCGCGCCTGCGCACCATGACGCTCGCGAGCGCCGGATTCGGCGCGAGCATCGGTGCCGCGGCGCTGATGCCCAACCCGATCGCCTTCGGCGTCGCTCTCGTGTTCGTGGGCTTCGCCGGCCTGACGGTCATGACGACCGCGAATGCGTATGTTCAGACGACGACCGCGCCCGCGATGCGCGGGCGCGTGATGGCGATCTACCTGGCGATCTTCATGGGCGGGACCCCGGTCGGTGCTCCGCTCATCGGATGGGTGGCCGACACCCTCGGGCCGCGCTGGGCGCTGGGGATCGGGGCCGCATCCG
>DATHJG010000551.1:0-2603 GCA_035489875.1 Solirubrobacteraceae bacterium
GATCCGTGCCAGCTCCGTCAGCGCACGCAGGGCATAGGGCGATTTGGTCGTGATCGAGAGCATGCCGCTTCGCTGCGATCCTACGCGGTCGTGTCGACGGCGATCCGATACCTGCCGCCCCTCGTGCTGATGGCGATCATCTTCGCGCTGTCCGCGCAGTCCGACCTGAACTCGGGCCTCGGCGGCTGGGACACGGTGCTGCGCAAGCTCGCCCACATGGCCGAGTTCGGGGTGCTGTGGCTGCTCTGGCTGCGGGCGCTCCGGCGCCCCGTGGCAGCCGCCGGTATCACGCTCGCATACGCCGCGAGCGACGAATGGCACCAGTCGTTCGTCGCGGGCCGTGTCGGCTCGCCGCTCGACTGGGCCATCGACGCAGCGGGCGTCGCGATCGCGGTCGCCCTGTGGGCGCGCTACAGCCAGCCGTGCTCGGTGGCGTAGAGCACGGCCTGGGCGCGGTCGACCGCCCCCAGCTTGCCGTAGATGTTGTGCAGGTGCGTCCGCACCGTGCTGGTGGAGAGCGAGAGCTCGTGCGCGATCTGCTTGTAGACCATGCCCTGCGCGAGCCGCTTGAGGACCTCGAGCTCGCGCGTGGAGAGCGGGCAGGGCTCGACCGCGCGCGGGCGGGCGTTGCTCGGGTACGGGAGGTCGTAGAGCACCGTGCGCAGCTCGGCCGGGCCGAAGCCGACGGCGCGCGCGGCGCGCAGCAGCTCGGTCGAGGAGACGGGTGAGCCCAGCGAGTAGTGCGCCAGCATGTCCGCCAGGCGCACGTACGCGGCGTCGCCCTGCGCGTCGTCCGCGTGATGACGCTCGATCGCGGAGGCGATCGAGCGCGGGAGGTTCCAGCGCCGTGCGAGCACGCCGCCGACGAGCGCGTGATCGACGCCCAGCTCGCGGCGCTCGTAGTGCAGCCGCTCCTCCGGCGTGCGCGCCGGGCCGTGGACCTGCTTCGGGTAGCCCGGGTAGGCGTGCATGAGCACGAGCTTGCCGATGTCGTGCAGGAGCGCGGTCACCAGCAGGCGGTCGCGGTGGCTGTAGGCGGCCTCCGCGGCGAGCCGGTCGGCCGCGCGCTGGACCGCCACCGCGTGCAGCCGGAACCGCTCAGGCGCCGCGTCCCAGGTCTTGCCGCGCTCGAAGAACTCGAACGTCTCGGTCGTCAGGACCAGCCCCTGTACGGCCTCGGGGGAGAGCAGCTCGACCGCGGAGACGATGCTCTCGACCTGCCCGCGCCGCGGGCTCTCGGCGTTGTTCGCCAGCCGCAGGACCGCGATGACGAGCGCGACGTCGGATTCGATCGCCTGCACGACGTCGCCCGTCGACGGGCGCTCAGCGGACACGAGCGCGAGCACGCGGTTGCGCGACTCCGCCAGCGCGGGGAAGACCTCGAGCGCGTCGAACGCGGCGGTCAGGCGCTTGCCGTGGCCCTCGTTGCGGGGCGGGCCCACGAGTGCATACGGCTCACCGGGCCGCCCACGCCGGGCGCGCCGCTCGGTGGGCGGCGTGGCAGCGGTCAGGGACGGCGTCATGAGCTCTTCATCGGTCACTTTGGGGCGATTCTGGAGGATCGTGGAAACGGCACTCTCTCCGCCCTCCATCGCCTATCGGCAATCGTGGACGGACGGTTGAGCCAAGCTACCCGCGGACATTGGTCTATCAGTCGTCGCGGCGTAGGTCGAGCGCGGCGTCGATCCGCGCCAGCGCGCGGTCGCGGCCGACCAGCGCGACCGTCTCGAAGATGCCCGGGGAGATCGTGCTCCCGGTGAGCGCGACCCGCAGCGGCTGGAACACCTGCTTGGCCTTCATGCCCGTGCGCTCCACGGCCCCGCGGAGGGCCGGCTCGACGCGCTCGGTGCTCCACGGGTCCGGCACCTCGGCCAGCGCCTCGCGGGCGGCGGCGAGCGCCTCGGCGCCGGCTTCCGGCGCCAGGAACTTCTCGCGCGCCGCCGGATCGTCGACCGGCTCCTCGAAGAACGAGCGGGCCAGCGGCCAGAACTCGTCCAGCGTCGAGATCTTCTCCTGCGTGACGGCGACCGCGTCGCGCAGCCCGCTGTGCCCGGTGAACGCCTCCAGCCGCGCCGTGAGGTCGTCGAGCGGCAGCTCGCGTACGTAGCGGCCGTTCATCCAGCGCAGCTTCTGCTCCTCGAACACCGCGGGGGACTTCGAGACGTGCTCGAGGGTGAAGTGGCGCTTGAGCTCCGCGGTCGTGAAGAACGTGGTCTCGTCGTCGTAGCCCCAGCCGAGGAGCGCGAGGTAGTTGCGCACCGCCTCGGGCAGGTAGCCGCGGTCGCGCAGCTCCTGCACGGACGCCGCGCCGTGGCGCTTGGAGAGCTTCTTGCCGTCCTGCCCGTGCAGCAGCGGCAGGTGCGCGTAGATCGGCGTCTCGATGCCCATCGCGCGCTGGATGAGCACGTGCTTGGGCGTGTTGGAGTAGTGGTCGGCGCCGCGGACGACGTGGGTGATGCCCACGTCGTGGTCGTCGACCACGACCGCGAGGTGGTACACCGGCGTGCCGTCGGCGCGCGCGATCACGAGGTCGTCCTGCAGCGCGTTCTCGAACGCCGTCTCGCCCCGGATCACGTCGACGACGGTGGTCGTGCCCTCGTCCG
>DATHJG010000552.1:0-3864 GCA_035489875.1 Solirubrobacteraceae bacterium
CTCCGGCGGGCGTCGTCAGCGGTGACGAGCAGGTCATCCCGTGTCCTGTCGAGCGGGCGTGACGTCGAGCTCGCGGGCCCAGGTCGCGATCGCCTCGGCCCAGCGCTCTCCCCCACGCGCGATCAGATCGTTGTGGCCCGCGCCCTCGAAGAGCTCCATTCGCTTCGGCCCGGGCGCGGCGTCGAAGAGCGCCTCGCCGTGCAGCGGGGGCACGATCTGGTCGCCGCTGCCATGCAGGACGAGGAGCGCGACCGGCAACTCGGAGATCAGCCGAAGGCTCGGGTAGGCGTCGGGCACCAGCGCTCGCGGGATGAACGGGTAGTGCAGGCGCGCCATGTCGCGGATGCTGGTGAACGTCGACTGGAGGATCAGCCCCGCGGGGGCGAGCTCACGCGCGAGCGCGAGCGCGACGGCGCCGCCGAGCGACTCGCCCAGGTACACGACGCGAGCACCGTCGACTCCGGGCCGCCGCAGCAGCGCGCCGCGCGCCGCCCGAGCGTCGCGGTAGGTGCCGTGCTCGCTCGGGCGTCCGCTGCTCTGGCCATAGCCGCGATAGTCGAAGGCGAGCACGTCGAACCCCGCGGCCGCCAGCAGCGCGATGTGCGCAACGCGATCTCCCACGTTGCCCGCGTTGCCGTGGCACAGCAGGACGTGGCCGCTCACCGGCGCACGCGCCGACACCCACCAGCCATGCAGCCGCTCGCCGTCCTCGGTCTCGAACGTCACGTCATCGAAAGCCAAGCCGACCGTCGCGGGTGTCGTCGCGATCGCGCGCGAAGGGAAGAACAGCAGCGAGTGAAGCAGGGGCCGGATCACGGGACGTGCGGATGTTGTCGCGCACCTTCGAGCACCCGGAGATCCTCCTGTATTTGCGGATCCGCAATTCGCCGTTCTTCCATGCCTCGAGACGGGACGGCGTCGCGATGCGCACAGCGTCTACAACCCACATGTACCACCCCCAGCACTACGGCGACCCGGTGGACGCGTACAGGCAGCTCCTCAACGGGTTGACGCTGTCGGACGTGGGGCGTCGAGCGTCAGGTCGAGATCACTCGAGCAGCGCATCCTCACCGACACCGACGACGCCTGGTTGCCGGCGGCCGCGGATCTCGTCGACGTGCATGACCGGTTGGAGAACACGTGCTCTCCTGCCCTCAGGCTCTGGGACGACAGCGGTCGTGACCGAGCGCCGATCCTATGTCCTGCTTGCCGCCCGCTCCGCGTCCTCGGCGTCGGCGAGCGCCCAGCCGATGCGTTCGATCAGCTGCGCCGCCACGTGCGGGTCGCTCACGTCCGCCGACGTCACGCGCTCCTTCAGCTGAAACGTCCGGCGCTCGTGGTTGAACGCGCTGGGTTCGGCCGCCTCGGACTCGGTCACGATGATCACGCTTGGCATGCCGGCTCCTCAGTCGTGGCACCGACCGCCCAGCCGTCGCGCGTCCTGGCGGGGTTGGCGCTCGGGATCGACACGCGGAACACCGGATGCCCTCGGCCGAGCAGCTCGGCGCAGGCTGACGCCATGCGGTCCTCGCGCACCCCCGGCCAGGAGGCGAGCAGACCCGGATTGTCGGGGTGACCCGAGGTGCGGGCGCGCAGTGCGCCAAGCAGCTCGCTCAGCGTGTCTTCGCTGAACTCGTGACCGGTAGAGGGCATGGTGCCTCGCCTTCCCTTGCCCCTTCTGGGGTACTTGACGCGCCAAGAAGAAGAGGTGAAGGCCCGAGCGCCCGTGCTCACACAGCATAGAAGAATCCGGCTGACCGTGCCCGTGTACGTCTACTGCCGCCATGACGGCTCGACCTTCGAGATCGAGCAGCGCATCACCGAGGACGCTCTGGTCAGCTGCCCGACGACCGGGCAGAAGGTCGAGCGCGTCCTGCAGCCGTTCACCCCGCGTTACAAGGGCGCCGGGTTCTACTCGACAGACCACCGGAAACCCAAGGCCAAGGAGCAGCCGAAGGGTGGTGGCGGCGAGTGACGGGAGGCCGCGCAGCGGGTGTATCGTCAGGGGTGCCGCCATGCCCTGGCTCGCCGACACTGACGTGGGCGCCGCGTACGGGGTCGCCCGGGGAATAGCCGGCGCCCGGACGGAGACGGAATTGCGGGGTCGCGCGCTCCAGGCGCTCGCCGATCTCGTCCCCGCGGACGTGGTCATCTGGGACCGGGTCGAGTTAGCCACGGGCGACGTTCGCCACGAGGCGGTTCCGGCTGAGGCCGAGCCTCCCGGTGCCTTCCAGGCCGTCGTCGGCCGCGCGGCCGACCATCCGCTGCTCGCGGCGCATGCGGCCCGCCGGCGCCCGGCCCTGCGATTGTCGGAGCTCGTGCAGCCGGGATCGCTCACCCACAGCGCGCTGTACGGCGATCTGCTGCACGCCTCCGGCCTGGAGTACGAGATCGCGATCGGCATGCGCACGGGTCGCGGCGAGGCCGTCGTCGCCGGACTCGGCCGCACCGAGCGCGAGTTCTCCGAGCGCGACCGCGACGTGCTCGACATCGCCCGCCCCGGGCTCGAGGGCGAACTGCGGGCCACGCAGGCCCGCGGGCGCCTCGTTCGTGCGCTTGCCGCCGATCCACCGCCGGGCACAGCGGTCGTGTTGCTCAACCGCGACGGCGAGATCGAGCGCTCGAGTCCTCACGCCGAGCAGTGGCTCGCCGAGCACTTCGGGGCCGCCGAGCATCCCGGCTGGCTGCCCGGGCCGGTGGCCGAGTGGCTCGCGCTGCCGCCGCGGCCGCCGCTGGTCAGCGAGCGCGACGGCCGGCGCCTCACCACCTGCCTGCTGCCCGGCGATCCGCATGCCCTGCTGCTCGAGGAGGAGGTCGCGAGCTTCCGCACGGACGCGCTCAACCGCCTCGGCCTGACCCCGCGCGAAACCGAGGTGCTCTGCGCGGCCACCGTCATCGAGGACGAGGCCGAGATCGCGTGGGAGCTGTTCCTGAGCCTGCACGCGGTCCGCGAGCGGCTCGCGCGCCTGGAGGCCAAGCTCGGCGTTCGCACGGCCGCCGACGCGGTCGCCCGGGCGCTCCGCGAGAGCGCGTAGCGTCCGACGCCGGATCCGGCTCCGGCAGGCCGTCCGGCCGACGAACCGCAGACGCTGCAGGACCTGGGTGAACTCGAAGAGCCGCCGCACTGCGGCCGGGCCATGGTTGAGCCGGACGCCCCAACCGTCGGACGGCGACGCCGCATCCGCGTCGAACACCATCCGGACGCTCCAAGGACCCGCTTCCGACCCACAACCAACTGGCCCCACCGTCCGATCCCGTTCGCCTCGGAGTGGGTTGCCTCGACACGCTAATCGCGCGTCGGCGTACCACCGCTCCTCGGCCGGGACCTGGGCCGCAGGGCCAGCCTCACAAGCATCCTACTCCGATGGACGGGCTCGCGCGAGCGGTCGCCAAAGTCGCGCACCGCGCCCTCTCGAAGCTCGTCACGTACCGCGTCGCAGCTGTGCAAACGGGACCTTATTGGGACCTTAGAAGCGGGCCTGAACGGCGAAACCCCCGCAAATGCGAGGGTTCCGGAGGTGGGCGATACTGGGCTCGAACCAGTGACCTCCGCCTTGTCGAGGCGGCGCTCTCCCAGCTGAGCTAATCGCCCCGGGAGGCCGCAAGGGTAGCAATGCGTCCGGTGGTGCAGCGGCAGGTGGACCGGCTACGTGAAGAACGTCACGACGCCGGCGACGACGAACGCGCCCGCCCACACGGCGTCGAGGTTCACCCACGTCCGCCGCAGCACGCTCACGCCCCAGCGGTCGTAGACGAGCACCGCGATCACTCCCATCACCGCGACCATCGCGCCGACGTGCAGGAGCACCGCGACGCCGCTCCCCGTCAGCGACAGGCCGTGCTCCTCCACCGCTGCGAGCGTGT
>DATHJG010000553.1:0-2207 GCA_035489875.1 Solirubrobacteraceae bacterium
GGGGCGTGGCGCGAGGTGCCCGAGTCCACCGCGCTGATCATCCAGCGCGGACCCGACGAGCAGCGGGAGTTCCACCCGCGCCCACCGTCGCATGCCGGCGCCGCGCCATCACGATCAGAACCTCCCGCCGCGCGCTGAAGGCCCTGGTGCCTCAGCTACCGAGGATCTTCGCCTTCTGCGCTGCGAACTCCTCGTCGGTGAGGATGCCCTGCTCCTTGAGGGCTGCGAGCTCCTTGAGCTGTGCGATCGGGTCGGGCGCAGGCGCCGCGGCTGGCGGGGCCGGCGCGGCGTACGTGGGCTCCGGCTCCTGGTAGGCAGAGGGCTCCTGTTGTGACCAGCGTTGGGCCTGGCGGCGCGACACGCGGTTGCTGACCGCGGTGGCGGTGCCGGCGACGGCGGCGGTGCGGACGACGCCGCGAAGCAGTCCGGGCATGGTGTTCCTCGCTTATGAGTGGATGGGCTCGCTCGCGTCGAGCGACGCGAGGATGGCCTGGACGGGGATGCGGCCGGTGGCGACGAGTTGGCCGCCGGAGCGGCGCAGCGCCGCGGCGACGGGTGCCGCCCAGCGGTTCTCCCAGACGAGCACGCCTGCGACGGTGCCCGGTTCCAGCGCGGTGCCGGCCTCTTGCAGGTCGTCCTGACCGAGCAGGCCGGACGACGCGCCGACGAACTCCGCGAGCCCGCCGCTGTCCTGCGCGAGCTCGGTGAGGTCCAGGGCCGCCACCGACCCGTCGCGGTCCTTGACGATGAAGGCGAGGTCGAGGATCCGGATGGTGCCGCGATCGACGAGCTCCAACAGCAGCGGCATCACCTCGCCGGTGACCGGCTGGTCGCCGGCCCATTCCAAGACCATGTAGTCGATCGGGCCCATCTCATCGAGTTGCTCTTCGCTCACGGCGTCTCCTTTCGTCCGGCCCACCGGGCTCGGTCGCAACGGATCATCCGCGCGGGCTGCCGGGCACTCAAGGTGGCGCGCATGCCGATCGCGGGGGGTGGCCGCTCCCCTCACGAGAACACGCATCGGGCTAGCACGAGACTGAGCAGCCGCACGAGCGTGCAGTGTCCGACTTCCTCGCCAGCATGGGGATGCTCCGCACGCGGCCCGACCTACGGCCGCGGAGCTGCGCGTCGTCAGGCAGAACGAGCGCACGCCGCCCTCGATGAGCGCTTCGCGCTCCGCGGGCCGCCGGCGGATCGCGTCGTCCTTCATCAGCGTGCGCTTCGCTTCAGTCTGTGCGTGCCGCCCGTTGCGCTCGGGCAATCGTGGGCACGTCGCGGGTCTCGTGTCGGGCGTGCGAGTACTCGTGCGGCCGGGCGATCATGACCATGAACATCGCGATGAACATCCCGACGTGCTCGATGGTCATCAACAGCCACACGGCCTCGATGACTCCCCCTTCGAGCAGTGCGATGACACCGATCGCCGGCACGATCATCGCCGCCGCCATCTCGAGACTCGGCTGCCAGGCGTTGCCCCTCCACCGCATCCAGGGGATCATCGGAAGCGTCATCGTCGCGGCCATGCGTCCGAGCATGAGGGTCGGATCATCGCCGTCGACCCCGGGCCAGACCGCGTCGGTGGCCCACCGAGCCGGCAGGGCGAGAAGCCCCATGCCGACAAGCATCACGAGGACCATTTCCACGTAATGTCGTGCGAAGTCGCGCGTCAGCGCCGATCTCATCAGATTCACCTGCACCTTTCTCATCCGAGTAGCGGTCTGCTTGAAGCCAGTTGCCTTCGGAATACTGCCGGGGGGTATCGCAGACGCAGCAGCCTACATACCGCCCCGGGGTATGTCAATCGCACACTCGAGGAGCTTCGCGCGGTGGTGTTCACGCTGTCCGTGAACACCGTCAGGGCAGGTACCGCTTCGAGCGAGCGCTCCTATCTGTCGCCCGAGCCGGCCTTGATCTTGCGCCAGCCGCCGGCCCGGTTGTCGGCGACGATCTGCCGGAACATCGCGAGCAGCGCGAGTTCGTTGATCGTCTCGCCTTCGCGAAACGCGACGGTGCGCGCGGTCTTGTTGTCGTGGCCCGCGGTGATGATCCCCTCGGGGTCGGGGACGATTCCACCGTCGTACAGGAAGACGTTGACGTGGTCCTTGGCTGCGAGCAGGGCGCAGATGTTCCCGTCAAGCACGAAGTAGGGCTGCACGCTGCGCTTGATCGTCTCCTCGACCGCCGGATCGGCGGCGTGGACGAGGTCT
>DATHJG010000554.1:0-2177 GCA_035489875.1 Solirubrobacteraceae bacterium
AGCTGGTACGTGCGGCCGATGCCGGCGAACGCGCGGCGCGTGCGGCTCCAGTCGGCGATCGGCCGCCCGTCGAGCTCGATGCTGCCCGACGTTGCCGTGTACGTGCCGTCGATCAGGTTGAACGCCGTCGTCTTGCCCGACCCGTTCGGGCCGATCAGCGCGGTGATGGATCCCGCGGGAACGCCGAACGTCGCCCCGTCGAGCGCGGTCACCCCGCCGAACCGCTTCGTGAGCCCGCGCACGCGCAGCAGGTCCGCCCCGTCGTCGCCCCGCGAGCCCGCGGACGCGCGCAGGCCGGCGGGCAGGACGGCGTCCGCGAGCCGCGTGCCGGTGGGGCTGGCGGCTCGCCCGCCGCGGATCCGCCGCACGACCCGCTCCAGCTCTCCCACCAGGCCGCGTGGGAGCAGCATCGTGACCACGAGCAGGAGGCCGCCGAACAGGATCAAGCGGATCGCGCCCGCGTCCTGGCCGCCGAGCGAGGAGTTCGTCACCTCGATCAGCGGCTGCAGGAGGAACGCGCCGATCACCGGGCCCCACACCGTGCCGCGCCCGCCGAGCAGCGCCGCGAGGACCACCTGGATCGCGAGCGAGATGTCGAACATCGCGCTCGTGTCGAGGAAGCTGACGTAGTAGCCGTACACCGCGCCGGCGACGCCGACCAGGCCCGCGCTCGCCATGAACGCGATGCCCTTGTAGACCGGCGTCGTCACGCCGATCCCCGCCGCCTTGTCCTCGTCGTCGCGGATCGCCATCAGGCCGAGGCCGAGCTTGGATCGCTTGATCCACGCCGACATGCCGACGCTGAGCAGCAGCAGGCCGAGCAGCGCGTAGTAGAACGGCCAGTTCTGGAACTCGACGTCCCAGGTGGGCAGCGGCATGATCAGGCCGTTCGATCCGCCCGTGAGCGACTTCCAGTTCTCGACGATCAGGCCGAGCAGCTCGAGCATCGCGAACGTCACGATCACGAACGCGGCTCCGCGCGTCCGGCGGGTCGCGAGGCTCAGGAGGAACGCGACGAGCATCGCCATGACGCCCCCGAGGGGGGCGACGAGGAACGGCGAGACGTTCCAGCGCGCCGCGAGGATCCCGGCGGTGTACGCGCCGACGCCGACGAACGCCGAGTGGCCGAGCGAGACGTAGCCCGTGTAGCCGCCGATGATGTTCCACCCCGACGCGAGGATCGCGAGGAGGAACGTCATGATCGCCAGGTTCTGGATGTAGATGTTCGGCGTCAGCGGCGGGATCGCAACCAGCACCGCGACCACCGCTCCCAGCGCCAGCAGGCCCAGCGTGCGGGATGCCGGCAGCCTCACCCCGGACTGCCTTCGATCCGCGTGCGCGCGCCCAGGAGCCCCTCGGGCCGGACGACCAGGATCGCGATGATGAGCATGTACGGCACCGCGGTGATCCAGCGGGCGTCCCAGTAGGCGGCGGTGAACGCCTCGCCCAGGCCGAGGATGGCGGCGCCGAGCGCCGCGCCGGCGAAGCTCCCGAGGCCGCCGAGCACGACGACGCAGAGGACGCGACCGATCCACACGTAGTGCGAGTCGGGGACGAACTGGTAGAGCACGGCCAGCGCAGCGCCGCCGAATCCCGTCGTGGCGCACCCGATCGCGAACATCCGCGCCATCGTGCGCTCGACGTCGATGCCGACGAGCTCCGCCCCGGTTCGACTCGTGGCGCACGCTCGGATGCTGCGACCGAGCGCGGTCCGGTGCAGGAGCGCGTACAGCCCGCCGAGCAGCAGCAGCGCACCGGCGCACGCGTACAGCTGGGCGCGGGGCACGACGAGGCTGCCCACGTGGATCGACGTGTTGAAGTACGACGGGGTCGCCGCGCGCGCCTCGGTCCCCGCGATCAGCGCGATCACGCCCGCGCCCAGGATGGCGACGGCGAGCGACGCGACGAGCGTCAGCTCGGGATCGATCCGCTGGACGCGGGCGATCACCCCCTTGTACAGCAGCCAGCCGATGCCGTACATGACGACGCTGACGCCCGCCCCGAGCAGCAGCGGGTCGATCCCCGTCCGATCCCACGCCCACCAGGTGATGTACGCCGCCACGATCAGCAGGGCGCCGTGGGCGAGGTTGATCACCCGCATCACGCCGAAGATCAGCGTGAAGCCGGACGACATCAGGGCGTAGACGCCGCCCGTCAGCGCACCGAAGATCAGGGTC
>DATHJG010000555.1:0-3673 GCA_035489875.1 Solirubrobacteraceae bacterium
GCCGCCGTGGCGCCCGGGATGAAGGAGCGCGGTCACGGCGCGATCGTCAACGTGGCGAGTATCGCGGGGCAGCTGTCGATGGGCGCGTACTCGTCGATCAAGGCGTGGGTGATCGCCTACAGCGAGGGCCTCGCCAACGAACTGCACGGTTCCGGCGTGACGGTCACGGCCCTGATGCCGGGCTGGGTGCGCACGGAATTCCATCAGCGTGCGTCCATCCGGGCCGGCAGCATCCCGGACTCGCTGTGGCTCGACGCCCCGCGACTGGTGCGGGTCAGCCTGCGCGATGTCGATCGGGGCAGAGTGATCTCGATCCCGAGCGTTCGGTACCGATTGCTGTCCTGGTTGCTCCGCCATCTGCCCCGCAGCACAGTGCGCGCCGTGTCGCGCAGGATTAGCCTGAGTCGGAGCAAGGCCGCTTCGGATTGACCCGATCGGTACGCCGGCCGGATGGAAGGAACGCGGATGCCCGCAAAGATGCGTGACCGCTTCACGTCCCCGGGTCTGGCCAATGCCCGCTTCGTCGCCCAGCGCGGCCTGCTCAAGGGCGTGGTCTGGGGGATGCTGCGCGTGAAGATCGTCGACCGCGACAAGCTGAAGAAGGTGAAGCGGCCGTTCGTGGTCGTCGCCAACCACTCCAGCCACCTGGATGCCCCGCTCATCTTCGGCTCGCTCCCGCGCCGGCTCTCCCGCTACCTGGCGGCCGGTGCCGCGGCCGACTACTTCTTCGACGTCTGGTGGCGGCGCGGTCTCACCGCGCTCTTCTTCAATGCGTTCCCGGTGGATCGCAGCGGCAACAACCCGCGCAACGTGAGCGCGAAGACCCTGCTCGAGCACGATGTGCCTGTGCTGGTGTTCCCGGAGGGCACCCGGTCGAAGGACGGGATCCCCGGCCATTTCAAGCCGGGGGCGGCGGCCCTCTCGGCGTCGACCGGGGCGCCCATCCTGCCGATCGCGATCATCGGGGCGCACGAATCGCATCCGCGCGGGTCGAAGTGGCCGAAGTCCGGCCTGCCCGTCGGCGTCGTGTTCGGCGCGCCGATGACCGCAAAGCCGGATGAGAATCCCACCCAATTCATGGCGCGGGTGCGCGACCAGGTCGTCGCGATGCACGACCAGCACTCTGCACGTATCCTCAACCCGAAGCGTTCCTCAAAGGAGAAGAAGTGACCGACGTCAAGCACATGAAGTGGTGGGGCTGGGGCAATGAGGGCGTCGGCTTCCACTGGGAGGACAAGCCCGGATTCGCCCCGTTCGTGCAGTACGCGGTCGGGCTCGACCTGCACACCGCCGAGCCGGTGGGCAAGCCGTCCTTCGAGAAGATGAACGTCGGCAAGAGCGCCGCGACTCCGACCCTGCTCGCGTCACTCGCGACGATCGTCGGCGAGGGTCACGTCACGACCGACGCCATGGAGCGCGTCGTGCACACCTACGGCAAGAGCCTGCGCGACCTCGTGCGCATCCGCGCCAACCAGGTCGAGCGCTACCCGGACGTCGTCGTGTACCCGGCGGACGAGGCCGAGGTGCAGAAGATCGTGGATGCCGCGGTGGCCGCCGACGTCGTGATCATCCCGTTCGGCGGGGGCAGCAACATCGCGGGGAGCCTCGAGCCGCACGCCGACGAGAAGCGCGTCGTGCTGTCGCTCGACATGGGCCGCCTCAACAAGGTCGTCGAGATCGACGAGGAATCCGGCCTCGCCCGCATTCAGGCCGGAGCCCAGGGCCCGGACCTGGAGGAGCAGCTCAACGCCAAGGGCTGGACGATCGGGCATTTCCCCGACAGCTTCACCCACTCCACGCTCGGCGGATGGGTCGCGACCCGCTCCTCGGGCATGCAGTCGGACAAGTACGGCGACATCGCCGACATCGCCCGCGGGATCCGCGTCGTGCGCCCCGGCGGCATTCTCGTGATCCGCCCGATCCCGTCGGCGTCGAACGGTCCGAGCGTGCGCGAGATGATCATCGGCAGCGAGGGCCGCCTCGGCGTCATCACCGAGGTGACGGCCCAGGTGCACCGCACCCCGGCCAAGCGCGACGTGTACGCCTACTTCTTCCCGAACTGGGAGGCGGGCATCGCGGCCATGCAGGAGATCTCCGAATCCGACGCCGCACCGTCGATCACCCGCATCTCCGACGCGCGCGAGACCGGGTTCTCGCTCGCCACGAGCAAGGAGCGCCACGGATTCGACAAGTTTGCCGCCGGTACTGTGCTGCCAACGCTCATGAAGAGCAAGGGCTGGAAGCTCGATGACATCTGCCTCTCGTTCATCGGCTACGAGGGCAGCGAGAAGCACGCCGAGCGCCAGAAGAAGCTCGTCGACAGGATCGTCAAGAACCACGGCGGAATGGGCGTCGGCAAGGGTCCGGGCGTGCTCTACGACCAGAAGAAGTTCGACACCCCGTACCTGCGCGATTTCCTGCTCGACCGGGGTGCAGCGGGGGATGTGTCGGAGACCGCGATGCCGTGGTCGAAGGTCAACCAGGTGCACGACGAGGTCGTGAAGGCCGCCGAGCGCGCGTACGACGAGATCGGCATCAAGGGCTGGATCATGAGCCACATGTCGCACTCGTACCACACGGGCGCGTGCCTCTACTTCACGTTCGCGTTCGTCATGGGCGACAAGGATCCGCTCGGCCAGTACGACACCGTCAAGGGCGCCATCCAACAGGCGTTCATCGACAACGGCGGCTCGCTCTCGCACCACCACGGTGTCGGCGTCGAGCATGCACCATGGCTCGAGCAGGACATCTCGCCCGAGGGCGTGAAGGTCATGAGCGGGCTGTTCTCGTCGGCCGACCCCGGCGACAACTTCAATCCGCGCAAGATCGTGGCCGATGCGGGCAGGAGCCGATCGTCGACGACGCGGCAGCCTGCGGCGACCAAGGCGCCGGCGAAGAAGAAGGCGACCGTTTCGGCGAGCTGACCATCGCATCCTGAGGCACCCCCCTTTCGGGGGGCGCCTGTCCGACGGGGGAGTTCTTTGCCACTACCGTGGAAAGCGATGTCCCACCTGCACCTCTCGGACGACGTCGCGGACGCGCTCGCCGATTCACGACCGGTCGTCGCCCTCGAGTCGACGATCATCTCGCACGGCCTGCCGCGACCGCGCAACCTGGATGCCGCCCGCGAGTTCGAGGAGATCCTGCGCGAGCGCGGCGTCACGCCCGCGACCATCGCGGTGCTCGACGGCCGGCCGCGGATCGGTCTCGACGACGAGGGGGTGCGCCGCATCGCCGAGGAGGAGCTCGCCAAGGCCAGCGTCCGCGACCTGCCGATCCTCGCCGCGCGGGGTGGCAGTGGCGCCACGACCGTCGCGGCGACCGCGTACCTGGCCGCGCTCGCCGGCATCCGGGTGTTCGCGACCGGCGGGCTCGGCGGGGTGCACCGCGGTGCAACGGAGACCTTCGACGAGTCGGCCGACCTGACGACGCTCGCCGCGAATCCCGTCACGGTCGTGAGCGCGGGGGTGAAGAGCGTGCTCGACATCGGTGCGACCCTCGAACGCCTCGAGAGCCTGAGCGTCCCGGTGGTCGGGTACGGCACGAGCATCTTCCCGTCGTTCTGGTTGCGCGAGTCGGCGTATGAGCTGGACTGGCGGGTCGACGGACCCGACGAGGTCGCGGCGATCATGGCCGCGCGGGACGAGTTCGGATCCCGTCAGGGCATCCTCGT
>DATHJG010000556.1:0-6170 GCA_035489875.1 Solirubrobacteraceae bacterium
TCGCCGGGGTCGAGCATGCCGCCGGTGAGCGACTGCTGGATCAGCACCTTGAGCTCCTCCGGCGTCTCCCCCTCCTGGAGGTTCCCGCTGGTGCGGACGCCCAGCAGGCGCAGGATCGCGTTCGAGGTGCCGTTCAGCAGCACGATGAACGGATGGAAGACGCGCGTGAAGAGCTCCAGCGGCGGGGAGACGAAGCGCGCGACCGCCTCGGACTTCTGGATCGAGTAGATCTTCGGGACCTGCTCGCCGATCGTGATGTGCAGCGACGTCGAGATCAGGTAGGCGAGCGCGAGCGAGAGCGCGAGCGAGAGGTTGTGCGAGATGCTCGTCCCGAAGAGGTCCTCGAAGATCGAGGCGATCGCGGGCTCGCCGAGGAACCCGATGCCCAGCGAGGTCAGCGTGATGCCCAACTGGCAGGACGACAGGTAGCGCGAGAGGTCCCCGGAGATCTTCACCGCGAGCGCCGCGCCGCGCTTGCCCTCCTGGGCCTCCTTCTCGAGATGCGCGCGCCGGGCGCGCACGAACGCGAACTCCGCGGCCACGAAGAAGCCGTTGAGGAGCACAAGCATCAAGACGGCGAGGAGGAGCAGCGCCGTGGTCATGCGCGTGAGCGGCAGCGCCGGGGCGGCGCGCCGCTACTTCGGGAAGCGTCGTCGTCGTTCATCAGGGCGACGACGCGAGCGTAGCAAGCAACTGGACGATCACTACCGGCGGGCTACCCGCCGGCCAGCCCGTCGATTCGCCGGGCGAGCGCGTGGTCGGCGTCGGTGAGCCCTCCCGCGGAGTGCGTGGAGAGCGTCAGCCGCACCTTGTTCCAGCCGTGGACGAGGATGTCCGGATGGTGGTTGAGCTCCTCCGCCACGCCGGCAACGCGGTTGACGAACGCCATCGCCTCGGCGAAGTCCTTGAAATCGAAGTCGCGCTCCAGCGCGTCGGGGCGCTGCGACCAGTCGCTCATCGAGGCCATACTTGTCGGGTGCGCATCGTCTCCCTCGTGCCGTCGGCGACCGAGCTGCTGTTCGCGCTCGGCGTGGGCGACGAGGTTACCGCCGTCACCCACGAATGCGACTACCCGCCGGAGGCACTCGAGCTGCCCAAGATCACGCGCGACGTGATCGGGCCAGGGCTGCCGCCCGACGAGATCGACCGCGCGGTTCGCGCGCTGACCGAGCAGGGCCGCTCGATCTACGAGCTCGACGAGCGCGCGCTGCGCACGCTGGCCCCCGACCTGATCGTCACACAGGCGCTGTGCGCGGTCTGCGCCGTGTCCTACGACGACGTGCAGGCGATCGCCGAGCGGATGGACCCGGCGCCGGAGGTCATCTCGCTCGACCCGCATACGCTCGGAGAGGTGCTCGGCGACGTGCGCACGCTTGCGCAGGCGACCGACAGGAAGGACGCGGGCGTCGACCTCGTGCAGGACGCGGCCGCGCGGATCGACCGCGTCCGGCTGGCCGTGCGCGACGCGCCTCCGGTCTCGGTTGCGGCGCTCGAGTGGCTCGACCCGATCTACGTCGCCGGCCACTGGACGCCGCAGCTGATCGAGTACGCCGGCGGGATCGACCTGTTCGGCAAGCCCGGCGAGCACTCCGAGACACGCACGTGGGAGGACGTCGCCGCGGCCGCGCCGGACGTCGTCGTCTGCATGCCGTGCGGCTACGACGCCGAGCGGGCGCTGGAGGAGGCCGAGTCCTACGCCGACGAGCTGGCCGAGCTCGGCGCCAGGCGGGTCGTCGCGGTCGACGCCGCCGCGTTCTTCTCCCGTCCAGGCCCGCGCCTGGTCGACGGGCTCGAGCTGATGGCGCACATCCTGCACCCGGACCGGGTGCCGGAGGCGCCGGGCGAGGTGCGCGAGGTCCACTTGTAGTCCGTCGCGGCGATCGCTGATGGGCAGCGCGGCTCGTGCTGCGAGCGACGCGCACCTCAAGCCCGGAACGCCCGCCACGCCGCCTCGGCCAACTCCGGCGCGAGCGCGCGAGGCGCCCCGCGCAGGCGGCCGCCGATCCAGTCGCGCGCCACCACCTGCGCCGGCCCGAGCCAGATCGCGGCCGTGGCCGGACCGAGGTCGCGGATCGTGCCCGCCTCGACGTGCCGCGCCGTCCACGCGCGCGCCTCGCCCAGCGCCGCGCGGTTCTGGCGCCGGATCTCGCCGGCCCGCGGCGTCCGCTCCAGCGTCTGGCGATGCTCGAACAGCGTGCGCGTCTCGTGCGGGTGCGCCTCCACCCACGCGAGGTGATGGACGACCGCGCCGCGGATCCCGCCCTCCGCGTCGTCGGCGTGCTCGCGCAGCAGCGCGAGCAGCTCCTCCTGGTAGGACACGAGCGCGTCGGAGTAGAGCGCGGCGAGGATGCCGTCCTTCGCGCCGAAGTGGTGGTAGATCGAGCCGTTCGACGCGCCCGACCGCGCGGCGATCAGCTCGATCGTCGTCGCCGCGTAGCCGTGCTCCTCGAAGCACGCTCGCGCCGCCTCCAGGATCGCGTCGCGCCGCCCGGCCACGCGCATCACACTAGCGCGCGTACTGGAGCGATGCTCTAGAGTGCCGCTCCAATGATCGTCGACGCCTGGATGCAGCACCCCACCGTCCGCTTCTTCTCCCATGACATGCTCGCCTCCCTGCTCCGCTGGACGGGGCAGGAGCCGCCGGCCGAGGAGGTCCCGCTGTCCGCCACCATCGCCGCGATGGACGCCGGCGGGATCGACTACGGCCTGATCAGCGCGTGGCACGCGCCCGACGGCGCGCTGATCTCCAACGACGAGGTCGCCGGCTTCGTCGCGCAGGAGCCCGACCGGCTCGGCGGGCTCGCCGCCGTCGACCTGCGCGACCCCGTGCGCGCGGTGCGCGAGCTGCGCCGCTGCGTGACCGAGCTCGGCTTCAAGGGCCTGCGCGTCGTCCCCTGGCTGTGGGGCTGGCCGCCGAACGACCGGCGCTACTACCCGCTGTACGCCGAGTGCGTCGAGCTGGGCGTCCCGTTCTGCACCCAGGTCGGGCACACCGGCCCGCTGCGCACGTCCGAGACCGGCCGCCCGATCCCGTACCTCGACGACGTCGCGCTCGACTTCCCCGACCTCGCGATCGTCGCCGGCCACATCGGCTACCCGTGGACCGAGGAGATGGTCGCGCTGGCGCGCAAGTACCCGAACGTCCACATCGACACGTCCGCCTACACGGTCCGTCGCTACCCGCCGGAGCTCGTCCGCTACCTGCAGCGCGACGGCCGCAGGAAGGTCATGTTCGGCACGAACTGGCCGATGATCGCGCCGGAGAAGGCGCTCGAGGGGATCGACGATCTCGGGCTCGACCCCGAGGCCTGCAGCCGCTTCCTCGGCGCCAACGCCCGGGCGGTCTTCGGCCTCTAGCTCTCGTGCGCCTCGCGCCAGCGCCGGCGGGCGCGCTCGATCGACCGCTCGGCCTCCTCGCGCGAGTACCAGCCGTCGACCTTGACGACCTTCCACTCGGGCGTCTTGTAGATCGAGAAGAAGTGCGAGATCTCGTCGCGCAGCGTCATCGAGAGGTCCTCGAGGCGCTCGATGTGCGACCAGTTCGGGTCGGTGTGCGGGACGCAGAGGATCTTGTTGTCCTCCGCGTTCTGGTCGCGCATGCGGAACAGCGCGACCGGCTTGACCTCGATCAGGCAGCCCGGGAACGTCGGCTCGGACACGGCGATCATCGCGTCGAGCGGGTCGCCGTCGGACGCCAGCGTGTCGCGGAAGAAGCCGTAGTCGGTCGGGTAGCCGAGCGAGGAGAACAGCAGCCGGTCGAGCTTGATCGCGCCGAGTTCCTCGTCCCATTCGTACTTGTTCGAGGATCCCTTCGGGATCTCGACGACGGCGACGAGGTTGTCGGACATCGGGCGAACGCTAACCCGCGCTGGGCAGCCCGCGCCCAGCGACCGCCACGCCGGCGACCGCGGCCACGACGCCGATCAGCACGCACGCGGCGACGGGGAGCAGCACGCCCCGCCCGCGGCCGGCGACCCGCTCCATCGCGAACGCGCACAGCACCCCGCCGGCCAGCCCGCCGAGATGGCCGCCGACCGAGACGTTCGGGATCACGAAGCCGAGCACCAGGTTGATGAGGATGATCGGCCCGATCCCCGATTGCATCGGGTCGATCCCGCGCGCGCGCTGGAGCACGAACGCGGCGCCCATCAGCCCGAACACGGCTCCCGAGGCGCCGACCGTCACCGCGTTGGGGTCGAGCAGCAGCGCGCCGAACGAGCCGGCCAGCAGCGACGCGAAGTAGAGGGCGAGGAAGCGGGGGTGACCGAGCGACGGCTCGAGCATCGTCCCCAGCCAGTACAGGATGTACATGTTGAAGCCGATGTGCAGGATGCCGGAATGGAGGAACCCGCTGGTGATCAGCCGCCAGTACTCGTTGTTCAGCTCGATCGCAGGACCCCACAGCGCGAAGTCGTTGAACACCTGCGAGCCGCCGCTCCCGCCGCCGGTCAGCACTCCGCCGCCGCCTCCGGAGCCGAGGAACATCAGCACGTTGATCCCGATCAGCACGTAGGTCGCGATCGGGTCGACGTGCAGCGAGCGCATCGTCTGCACGCGCTGCTTCTGGCCGGCGCAGTCCGGGCAGCGCATGCCGACCGGCGTCGACGTCATGCAGTCCGGGCAGATCGGCTTGCCGCAGTTTGAGCACGAGACGCCGGTCTCGCGCGAGGGATGGCGATAGCAGGTGGCCATGGCGGCGCCGAAACTAGCAGCCGCGGGTCTCGCTCAGATCAAGCGGTGCGTCGCAGGATCAGAACACGTCGTCGGCGACGCGCTTGGCCTCGCGCGCGAGATCCCGCACGGTCCGGCCGATGAAGTCGACCGCGGAGTCGGACTCCTTGCGCCGCTTGTGGCGGCGCCGCTGCGTGCGCACGAGCACGAGGCCGACCGCGGCGCCGCTGCCGATCGCGGCGGCGGCGACCGGCCGGGCGATCCGCGACCAGTTCCTCGGATCGCGCATCGCCGACATCTCCCAGGCGTCGAGCTCGTCCGCGGCCATGCCGACGAGCGTGCCCAGCGTGCTCTCCAGCCGCGCCTCCAGCTCCTTCGGCGGCTCGACCGGCGAGAGCGCGCGCTTGAGCAGCGACTCGATGTCGGCGAAGTGCTCGCTCATGGCTCAGTCGGCCCCTCGTCCTGCTTGACGATCTCCTCGAGCTGCCGGATGGCCCGGTGCAGCAGCACCTTGGTCGCCCCGTCCGTGCGGCCGAGCGCCCGCGCGATCTCGCGGTTGTCCATGCCGAGCGCGAAGCGCATGATCAGCGCCTCGCGGCGGTCGTCCGGCAGCTTCTGCACGCCCGCGAGGATGCGCTTCAGGTCGTCGCGATCCTCCACCAGGTCCTCGGTGGTGTGCGGGGAGGAGAGCAGACCCGCGTCGTCGATCGGCGTCTGCGGCCGGCGCGAGCGGTCGCGGTAGTAGTTGGCCGCGAGGTTGTGCGCGATGCGGATCAGCCACGGCCGCAGCGGCCGGCCGTTCGACTCCCGCTGCGCGCGCTCGAAGTGGCGGTAGGCCTGCAGGAACGTCTGCTCCGTCAGGTCCTCGGCGTCGTGGTGGTTGCCCACCCGGTAGTACGCGTACGAGTAGACGTCGCGCAGATGCGCCCGGTAGAGCTGGGAGAAGGCCTCGTCGAGCCGGGCCTTGTCCGGCGGATCCGCTGCAGCCATGCATCACGGAGGCTAACCCGTTCAGGCGACCTTGACCTTCTCGCGCTTCGCCGCATTCGGGCGCGGCGCGGTGAGCGAAGCGGTCCAGCGGTCGGGCGCGACGGTGCCCTCGATCAGGTTGGCGAGCCCGCGCAGCACCGGCGCGTCGACGCCGGCCGCATTCACGCGGTCGGCGAGCAGCGGGACGCAGTGCACGGCCTCGGCGGTCTGGCCGAGGATCGGCTCGATCGCGTCGCCGGCGACGCCCTGGGCGAGCAGCTCGCCGGCGCGCCGGGCGCGCGACTCGACGGCCAGCACGGTGGCGACGAGGTCGCCCGCGCCGGCCAGGCCGGCGAACGTGCCGGGCGCGGAGCCGGCGACGCGCGCGTAGGACTCGACCTCGGCGAAGACCTTGCCGGCGGCACTGCCGGCCGCGTTGGGGCCTGCGTGGCCGGCGGCCGCCGCCGCCAGCGCGGCGGCGTTCTTGGCGCAGCCGGCCAGCTCGACGCCGATCACGTCCGGGGTGGCGG
>DATHJG010000557.1:0-2318 GCA_035489875.1 Solirubrobacteraceae bacterium
CGACCGGATCGGCTTGCGTCCGGCGCCGCCGAGCGCGAGGCGCGGCTCGGCGCCCAGGACCGCCGCGACCGTGACGATCGAGGCCGAGTTCTGCCGCCGCCGCATGGCCTTGGTGTAGCGGAACGCAGCCGGGAGCGCGAAGCGCACCGCGGTGACGACGTGGCCGGCGGGCAGGTCGGCGACGTCGGCGACGCCGCGCGTCTCGCTCCCGCCCGGCCCAGCGACGTCGAGCTGTGCGTCGAGCGCGAGCAGCGCCACCGCGAGGTCGCCGTAGGGCTGCTCGACGAACAGGTTGCCGCCCACGGTCGCGAGGTTGCGGATCGTCGGCGAGGCGATCGACTCGATCACCGGCCGCAGGAACGCGAGCCGCTCGTCGGCGCCGACGCGGGCGAGCGTCGCCGCGGCGCCGATCGTCGCCTCGCCGTCCTGGAGCTCGATCCCGCCCAGCCCGGCGCGGCGTAGGCTGACGAGCGCGCGCAGGTCGTGCGGCTCGGTGTTGATCCGCGGCATCACCTCGGTGCCGCCGGCGATCACGACCGCGCCGTCACCGAGCGCGCCGACGACGCCGGCGATGGACTCCGGGACCTCGACGCTGATGGGCAATGCCGTCTCCTCTCAGGCTTCGACGACGGGGTTGCGCAACGTGCCGATCCCGTCGATCTCGCATTCGACCACATCGCCCGGGGCGAGCGAGCGGCGCGGGTCCATGAACTCGCCGCAGCCCCACGGGGTGCCGGTGAGCAGGACGTCGCCGGGCTCGAGCGTGAAGCTGCGCGAGCAGAAGCTGATCAGCTCGGCGACGCCGAACACCATCAGGTCGGTCGTCGCGTCCTGGACGACCTCGCCGTTGACGCGGCAGACGAGCCGGAGCGCCTGCGGGTCGGGGATCTCGTCGGCGGTCACGACGACCGGGCCGATCGGGCAGAACGAGTCCAGGCTCTTCGCGCGCACCCATTGGCCGTCGGCGAACTGGAGGTCGCGGGCCGAGACGTCGTTGGCCACCGTGTAGCCGTAGACGTGGCCGAGCGCGTCCTCGGGCGCGACGTTGCGCGCCGTGCGCCCGATCACGACGCCGAGCTCGACCTCCCAGTCGACGCGCTCCGTGAGCCCGAGCGGGAGCCGGATCGGATCGTCGTCGCCGATCACGCTCGACGGGAACTTCGCGAACACCAGCGGCCGCTCCGGCGGCTCGAGGCCCGACTCGCGGATGTGGTCGAGGTAGTTCAGGCCGATCGCGACGATCTTGCCTGGGACGACTGGCGCGAGCCGCTTGGCGCCCGCGACCGCTTCTGACGTGGCTCCGGGCGGGGCGCCCCCGAAGAGCGCCGGCACATCCTCGGCCAGCGGATGGAGGGTGCCGTCGCGCTCGAGCGCAGCCACCGGCGCGGTCCCGTCGACCTGGATGCGTGCGACCCTCAAGCTCTCTCCTCCGATTCGGCACCGGGCGACCGATTGGTTTGACCACCTAGCCACGCGCACGCTAGCGAACGGGGTCAGATCTTGCAATCGCGCATGGCCGTGCTCGATTGCAAGATCTGACCCCCCTCTAGGCTGCGCGGATGAGCGCCCTGACCTATCGCGAGCGGCCCGCGGCCGGAGCGCCGACCGGGTTGCTGGTCCTGCACCACGGCCGCGGCGCAGACGAGCACGATCTGCTCCCGCTCGCCGACGTGCTCGATCCCCAGCGGCGGCTGCACGTCGTCACGCCGCGCGCGCCGCTGACGCTGCCGGGCTGGCCGGGCCACCACTGGTACGTCGTGCCGCGCGTCGGCTACCCGGACCCCGACACGTTCCACGCGGCGTACGACGCGCTCGCGGAGCTGCACGACGAGCTGTGGGAACGGACCGGGCTGACGCCGGCGCAGACCGTGCTCGGCGGCTTCTCGATGGGCTCGGTGATGAGCTACTCGCTCGGGCTCGGCCCGGGCCGCCCCGCCCCGGCCGGGATCCTCGCGTTCTCCGGCTTCATCCCGGTCGTCGAGGGCTGGGAGCCCGAGCTGGCCGGGCGCGAGCAGGTGCGCGCCTTCGTCGCGCACGGACGCAACGACCCGGTCATGGACGTCGCCTTCGCGCGCCGCGCGCGCGACCTGCTGACCGCGGGCGGCCTGCCGGTCGAGTACCACGAGTCCGACGCCGCTCACCACATCGACCCCGCGCACGTGCCGGCCGCCGTCGCATGGCTGGGCGCCGCGTAGACTCGCTCCGCATGGACTGGCCGTCGCTTCCCTACGCGGAGTGGGAGCCCACCAAGCAGACGCTGCACCGCTACGCGCAGATCGTCGGGAAGGTGCGGATGGCGCTCGTGCCTCCGCTCAACC